>JAFAPG010000812.1 GCA_019247235.1 Acidobacteriota bacterium | reverse complement strand
CCGTCTGATTCAGGGCAGTGCACCCACGGTTGCAAATACCATTCCTGCCGCCGACTTCCCCACCCTGGGCGCGCCGCTTACCTATGTAATCCCGGCGGGCGATAAGACTCCCCCGGTTGTGCCGGCGACCTCCGATCCCGCCAAGCTGGCCCTCTATGCTCAGGATGGCCTAACCGCGGGTCAGCCTTTCCCGGGCAACGTCATTCCCGCCAACCTAATCGATCAAAATGCGGTCCGAGAATTGAACGCGAATACGTTCCCACAACCCAATCTGGGTACCACGCAATACATTGCCTCCATCGCTCAGCCCACCAACGTCCGCGAAGATGTAGTCCGTATCGATCACACGATCAACGACAAATTTCAGCTGATGGGGCATTATCTGCATGACGCAGTCAGTCAGACCTACTTCCCGCCGCTGTGGGGCAACAGCACCTATCCCACCGTGGGCACGGCCATGCTGAATCCGTCCTGGTCGTCTACCATCAAGTTGACACAAACCTACTCCCCCTCGTTGCTGAATGAAACCAGCTTCCTGTTTAGCGGCAACACTATCCACCTGACGCCGGTAGCGGGCGCGGGCAGCTCATTTGTCCAGCCCAGCGGTTGGACGGCCACCTCGCTTTTTCCCACGGGGTTCAATCGCCTAACTCGAATGCCAGAGATCGACCTCAGGGGAACACCGCTCAACATTACCTGGAGCTCGAGTTACTTTCCCTGGAAGAATTCCTATTTCGGCTATGAAACTCGAGATGATCTTTCTTGGACTCGTGCTCGGCACCAATTCAAGTTTGGCTTAAGCTGGCTGCATGCAGTGAAGAATCAAGAACTTCAGGCTAACACCCAGGGGACCGCCACCTTTAGCAACAATTCGTTTTCCCACGATGGATATCTGAATTTCTTGCTGGGGGACGCCGACAGCTGGCAACAGTTGCAGTTCCTGGCGGGGAAGCACTGGGTGAACAACAACTACGGCCTGTACGCAAACGACAACTGGCACGTAACCGATCGGCTCACTCTCAACTTAGGGCTTCGCTATGACGGCTTGCCCCATGCCTTTGAACGTTACAATCAGTTCGCCAATTTCGTTCCCTCTCAATACAACTTTGGTGCGGGTTACCCCCTCAATTCGAACGGCACTATCAACCCGGCGTTCCTGACAACATTCCAAGGTCAACAGTTCTATCTCAATGGGGTTCGAGAAGCGGGTGTGAACGGCTTCCCTCGAGGCGATGTACGGAACGATTACAACACCATCGAGCCGAGGGTTGGGTTTGCTTACAATCTGTTCGGAGACGGCAAGACCGTGCTGCGAGCCGGCGCTGGAGTGTTTTATGAGCGCGTGCAGGGCAATGACGTCTATAACGCCGCCCTGAATCCGCCCTTTGCTTTTCAGCCGCTCGCGACCAACGTTTACTTCTCGAGCCCTACCACCAGCGCCATTACCGGGCAGACCGCGGCGCAGTCCTTTTTCCCCTCCGCCTTGTTCACCATGCAATATCGATACAACAATCCTGGCACGGCCATGTTCAGCCTAGGGGTACAGCGTCAGGTTGCGCAATCGGTGATCGCGCTTGTGCAGTACGTGGGTACCCGGGGCTGGGACCAGAGTGTAGATATACCGGTCAATACTCTTCCACTGACCGATCCTTGCAATGCTCAGAATCCGAACGATCTCTGCAAGCCCGGCCAGCCGTACGATTTGCGTCAGGGGGTTCAAAATGGCACTCTGAACGCGAACCTGGTGCGGCAGTTCCCCGGCTTCGGTTCGATCACCCAGGAGACCAATGAGAGCAACTTCAACTACAACTCGTTCCAGGCTGGGGTGCGCATCGAAAACCGCCATGGACTAACCACCGAACTGGCCTACACCTGGTCTCATGAGATCGATCAAGTTGCCAATGATCTCAATGGCGCCTCGAATCCTTTCAATCTCGCCTATGACAAAGGGTCTGGGCAATATGACCGCCGGCACATCTTCAACACTAGCGTTGTCTATAGCTTGCCATTCTTCGCTAACGCCAAAGGCGTGCTCCACGCGGCCCTTGGAGGGTGGCAGTTCTCCGACATCACCTTTATCGAATCCGGAAGTCCGCCCAACGGCGGGAACGGTATCGCCTATACCGGAACCGACACCTTGGGCCTTGGCGGCGGGACCAGAAATCGGCCCAACCAAGTCGCGCCAGTTCACTATCCGAAGACGGTGAATGCCTGGTTTAGCACCAGCTCTTTTGCCAACCCTGTCGCTCCCTGGAACGGCGGACCTAACCAGGGCTTCGGCAATGCCAGAAAAGATGCCGTCGTCGGACCCGGTCTTTTCAACTTCAATATGTCGCTCTACAAAATCTTTAGCCTTACTGAACGCATGAAGTTTGAATTCCGCTTGGAAACCTTTAACACCTTCAACCACACGGAATTCAATGGCATTGATTTCAACACGGCGGACGCGAATTTCGGACATGTGACCTCGACCTTCGATCCTCGCATCCTTCAACTCGGCGGGAAGCTCACTTTCTGACGAACCCGAGCTCTTTTCATCCTGGGCGCGGCGGGCTTCTACCTCCGCGCCCATTTGCTTTCTTCCTCTCTCCCCTCGCATTGCGCGGGTCAGGCCAGCCAAGCGAAGATATAGGCAGGGAGGAGTTGTGACGTTTTTCGTTGCGCGAGGACTGCTTCTTGTTCTTACCCTTCTGCCTAGGGCAGTCTGTGGAGCCTCGCAAAATAGTGGCGATGCAGCCGATCCGCGACAGGCAGCTATTCGTCTCGAACAGCAGGGCAGAACTGAAGAGGCGGAAGACGCTTGGCGCAAGCTGGTCACAACCCAGCCGACAGCCGAGGCCTACGCCCACTTGGGATTACTCGAAGCACGCCAGGAAAACTATCGCCAGGCCTTGCCTTGGTACCGAAAGGCTTTGGCGCTTGATCCATCAATGCCCGGGTTAGAGATGAACCTGGGCCTTGCGCTGTTTAAGGCCGGCGAGTTGAAGCAGGCAATTGTGATATTCAATACGCTGCGTAAAACTCAGGCGCCACTTTCTCCCGAGGCTCTTCGCTTGACCACCCTGATTGGGATTGCCCAGTACGGGTTGCGCGATTACCAAGGAGCTATCCCTAATTTGAAACAAGCCATCGCCACCGATCCCGAGAACCTTCCCTTCCGGCTGCTTTTGGCCGAAAGCTGCCTGGCGGCGAAGCACTTTCAGTGCGTGCTCGACGTCTATCACCAAATATTGGCGTTGAATGCGGAATCGGCGGAGGCCGATATGTTGGCGGGCGAAGCCCTGGACGAGATGAATGATAAGGCGGGTGCCACTGAGCAGTTTCGTGCCGCGGTGAAGGCGAACCGCAAAGAACCCAACGTACACTTTGGACTCGGGTATTTGTTATGGACACAAAACCAATTTGAGGAGGCGGCCGAGCAATTCCAGGCGGAACTTGCAAACGTTCCCCAGCATGTGCAGGCGCTGACCTATCTGGCCGACGCCAACATCAAGATCAATCATCCCGAACGCGCCCTTCCCTTGCTCCAAAAGGCTATCCGGCTTGCGCCTGAAATGGAACTGGCACACCTGGATTTGGGAGTCGTTTATGACGATCAAGGGCATAGGGACCAAGCTCTGCGCGAGTTGAAAATGGCGGCTCGCTTGAGCCCGGACGATGTCAAGGTTCACTGGAAGCTGGCACGACTCTATCAAGCCATGGGAAGGAAGAATGAGGCCGACACAGAATTCGCCAAGACAAAGTCCCTAACCAAAGCGGCGGACGATTCCGTCACTCGCAAACTCGAGGAAGCACGGGGCAGGGCGAAGCAAGCAGAATCGGTCAACGCGCCTCGATGATTCAACCCTACCATGGGTACCAAGAAAAAATGTTTTGCGATATTGTTCGTTGCTTCGACCTACTCTGCCCTTGCCCGCCTGAATTATGGTTGTCCAATTCGAGAAAAGCTTACGATCAACTCTCTCGTGTTCATCGGTTCGCGAAATCGATTTTCTATACCGGTGTTTGTGCGAATGCCTTACCCAAGTTCATGGTCGCTCCTTTCTCAGAAAAATCATCCCGCAACATGGCTTCCATCATTCGGCCGATGAGACGGGAGTCGCGCCCAAACGTTTGCCGAGCGCTTGTAGGTCGGGCGAAGAAAGTCGGGAACCCTGCCGCTCGGTCAAACGTAATATATTCGAGCGGGGAAGCGCTCTATCCGAGGACAAGTTTGAGGCTGTCCACTGTGGCTGAGCCTAAGAGACACTGAATAAAATTCGAAATTAAGGGTTTCAAACGCAACCAGGTTTTCCGCATGCCTGAAATAGTCCCCGCCGCGCCCGCCACTGTTGAGGTTACGCCGGAAAAAGAATTGCCTGCCGGCCAGCGCGCCAACCGTCTTTTCTTCATCGACAATATCCGCTGGATGATCATCATTCTAGTCGTGAGCATGCACGCGGCTGATACCTACAGCCCGATTGGCAGCTGGTATTTTGTCGATCGCAAACCACTTTCGACTGGGACGCTGCTTTTTTTCGCCGCTTGGCAGATGTATCTGCAGTCATTTTTCATGGGCCTGTTGTTCTTTATTGCGGGATTTTTTGTTCCCCCGTCATTCGATCGAAAGGGAGCGACCCGCTTTCTCGGCGACCGCGCTTTTCGTCTGGGACTGCCTGTTCTCTTCTACATGTTCCTGCTTGGTCCCTTTACTGAATACTTTGTGGCACACTCCTGGAATTCAAGCCGACCAACCTCCTTTGCCAAGGAGTGGATTAAACACATCCGCAATGGTCAATTTCTGCAGGAGAATGGCCCGCTTTGGTTCTGCTTGGCATTGCTGATCTTTTCGTTTTGCTACACAGTGCTGCGGGGCTTGAATCGCCGGGCCAGCTTAGGAAGCGAGCTTTGGGCGATGGCTCCTCGGACCCAGGCGCTCATCGTATTCGCCGTCATCATGGCGACACTAACGTTCCTGGTACGCGCTGAGAGACCTCCGTCTTGGTTCAATTTGCCGCTGCGAGACTTTGCGCAATACGTGCTGCTATTCAGCGTCGGGATTCTGGCCTCGCGAAATCATTGGCTGCCGAAGCTCAGCTACGCCAGGGGGATGCACTGGCTCATGCTGGTGATTCCGATTGGCTTTGGCCTCTGGCTTGCCCTGTTGTTTTATGGGGGCGCGTTCCGCGGGCAAGGGTCGTTCTACTCGGGTGGGTGGCATTGGCAAAGCGCGGGTTTTGCTCTATGGGAGTCACTGACCTCGGTGGCCATCGGTTACGGCTTGCTGGTGTGGTTTCGTGAAAAATACAATCAACAAGGCTCATTGGAGCGATTTCTCTCGGACAATGCGTTCAGTGTTTACGTTTTTCACCCGCCTATTCTGATTACAGCGGCGCGACTACTGCATAACCTCGCCTGGCCCGCAATCCTGAAATTCGCGCTTCTGACGGCAATTGCCGCATGCGGGTCGTTTTTCCTGAGTGCCTTAATTTTTCGCAGGATACCTGGGTTGCGCCGAATGCTTTGAAATCTGCGGCGCAGGAATTGAATAGAGGACAGACTGAATTGAGAGCCAAGCGACGCGGAGCTTCTTAGGCGACATTCATAACATTCCCATCTCTGACCGGGATGTTGCCGCCGGCGGACCCAGTTCGTCGAATGCTCGCGGACTGGGATGCGAGTTTGACCCCGTTTCCCGAGTGGGCTGAAGGTGAACGAGAATAAGGCCGAACGTCGGTACCGGCGTTCGCAATCGGCCCTGATCAGTGGAACGTCGAGCTGACTAAAAGCAAGGCAACGCTTCTTTTTAAGAGAGCTCAATAACGCTCTCAGGTCGAAGGAGCTAAGGAGGGGCTCAGCTCACCTGTGCGGCTGAGTTTCGGCGACCTCGATTGGCTAGGATTTTTCTTCCGGTGCTTGCCCCTCGTCCGGAGCCGCTTCCTGCTGTCGACGGGCTTCGGCCTCTTCGAAAGCTTTCTTGGTCTCTTCCGCCTTCTTGGCCCGGGCTTCGGCGCGCTTCTGCCGCTTCTCTTCCTGCAGTTGCTCGCTGCCTAAGAGCTCAATGAAAGCTTTATCGGCGCCATCGCCCTTCTGCCATCCAGCCCGGATGATGCGCACGTAGCCGCCACTGCGATCGCCAAAACGTGGCCCCAAAGTATCAAACAACTTACGCACTGCGTCATCGGTCATGACATAACGCGCCGCTTGCCGCCGGGCGGAAAGGTCTCCGCGCTTGCCGAGAGTTATCATCTTCTCGATCTGGGGTCGGAGGGCTTTGGCCTTGGGAATGGTGGTCTCAATTCGTTCTTCAAGAATGAGCGAAGTGACCATATTTCGCAGCAGTGAACGCCGATGCGACGTGGTACGTCCAAGTTTGAATCCTGCTACTTTGTGGCGCATAGAAACCTCTCGGTCAAGTTCCGGCTCAAGAGCCGGGCAGCGCGGCCCGACTCTCTAGCCGAAAACTTTAGCGTTAATAGTTGTCGTCAGGTCCGTAGGCGGAAGCCGGCAGTACCTGGTTCGAAGTCGGCCCGGGAACCGCGTTTCCGTGCTCATCAATCTTCATGCCCAGGCTAAGACCCATGGTGGAGAGGATCTCTTTGATTTCATTCAGCGACTTGCGGCCGAAATTCTTGGTTTTCAGCATCTCCGCCTCGGTCTTCTGCACCAACTCACCAATGGTTTGAATGTTGGCGTTCTTGAGACAATTGTAGCTGCGCACCGAGAGCTCCAGCTCTTCGACTGAACGATTCAAATTTTCATTCTTAATCTCCGGTTTGCGCTCCTCGGCGCCGCCGCCGGTCTCGATGTCTTCCTCAAAGTTGATGAAGATGTTCATGTGATCCTTCAGCAACTTCGCCGCTAGTCCAATAGCATCGGCCGGTATGATTGAGCCGTTGGTCCAAAGCTCAATAGTTAGCTTGTCATAGTCGGTAATCTGTCCCAAACGCGCGGCTTCGACCGTATAGTTGCATTTGCGCACGGGGGAATGCACGGAATCGATGGGAATGAATCCGATGCCGAGATCCTCGTCGAAGTTCTTATCGGCCGAGACGTAGCCCCGGCCGCGCTTGAGGCGCATTTCCATGTCGAGTCTGCCACCTTCGCTGACGGTGGCGATGTAAACATCCTTGTCGAGCACTTCGACGTCGGCGTCAGCTTCGATCATCCCCGAGGTCACCACACCCGGCTGATCGGCGCGCAGGTAAATAGCCTTGGGTGCGTCTCCGCTCAACTTAAAGGGGATCTGTTTCAGATTCAAAATGATGTCAGTGGCATCTTCAACGATGCCGGGAATCGACTGAAATTCATGCAATACTCCTTCGACCTTAACCGCGGTAACCGCGGCGCCTTCAATCGAGCTGAGCAGGACGCGCCGGAGAGCATTTCCGATGGTCGTGCCAAAGCCACGTTCAAAAGGCTGCGCCCAGAACATGCCATATTTGTCGGTTAAGGTTGAGGTATCGACGGCCAGACGTTTCGGTTTTTGAAAACCCTTCCAAAGCATTGTGTTCTCCTTCGGGCCATGCGGCTCAATGCTGGCTTCCTGAGCGGTCCGGCTCAGGTCAGACGCCGGCAAAGGCTGATCTGGCGCGAAAAGTGGACCAAAAACGGTTTTTACTCCACCTCCGGCTGACCTCGCTTACTTGCTGTACAACTCGACGATCAGCTGCTCGTTGACCGGAAGTTGGATGTCCTCGCGTTTGGGCAAAGCAAGAACCCGGCCTTTCAGATTCTCGCGGTCGATTTCGAGCCAAGTGGGCGCCGTCTGATGGGAGGCAAACTCTTTTGCCTGCTCAAGTACCGGGAGCTTGCGGCTGGCCTCACGGATCGTGATCTCGTCTCCAATCTGCGATTGGTAGGAGGGGATGTTCACCTTCCGCCCGTTGACGGCAACGTGCCCGTGACGTACCAGTTGCCGCGCCTGACGCCGCGATACTCCAAAACCCATTCGATAAATAACGCTATCCAGGCGGCGTTCGAGCTGTTGCAAGAGCAATTCGCCGGTCACGCCTTTCGAACGGACCGCCTTCTCGAAGTAGTTGCGGAATTGGCCTTCCTGGGTGAAATAGATGCGCTTGGCCTTTTGCTTTTCCCGCAGCTGCAAGCCGTAGCCGACAACTTTGGCTTTGCGATCTTTGCCATGCTGCCCGGGAGCAAAGTTGCGCTTCTCGACCGGACATTTATCGGTAAAACATTTAGCCCCTTTGAGGAATAGCTTCATCCCCTCACGGCGGCATAGACGACAGACTGCATCTTTGTAACGTGCCAAGTTCTAGTCTCCTTAAAAATCTGGTCCAGTTTACGGGTTTGGCCACCCTTCGTCCTGGACAAATCTTGTTTGCCCTGCCACAGCGCCCCGCACGGTCAAGTTCCGCGGCTTATACCCGTCGGCGCTTCGGCGGGCGACAACCATTGTGCGGAATCGGGGTCACATCTTTAATGCTACGCACTTCAATGCCGGCGGCGGAAAGAGCGCGAATG
The DNA here is from genome assembly GCA_019247235.1 of Acidobacteriota bacterium. Taxonomy (GTDB): domain Bacteria; phylum Acidobacteriota; class Terriglobia; order Terriglobales; family Acidobacteriaceae; genus Gp1-AA145. Next base: position 734 of record JAFAPG010000812.1, on the reverse strand, counting down.
GCCGACTCACGTCCTGAGCCGGGACCGCTGACGCGTACTTCGACGGTGCGCACGCCATGGTCGCGCGCCATGTTGGCGGCGTTCATCGCCGCCTGTTGAGCAGCGAATGGGGTTCCCTTGCGTGAGCCCCGGAACCCGAGCGAGCCCGAACTCTTCCAGGAGAGCACGTTTCCAGCTTGGTCGGAAATGGTGACGATGGTGTTATTAAACGAGGCCTGAATGTGCACCACGCCAAAGGAGACGTGCTTGCGCTCCTTCTTTTTGAAGGTCTTCTTCTTGCCCTTTTTCTCTGGCGCCGGTGCGCCCGCTGCTGGTTTGGCCATGAATGCTCTCCCAAACTCCTAAACCTAAGTTTTTGCCGTCGACTTTCGCTTCTGAGCCACCGTGCCTTTGCGCGGCCCCTTACGGGTGCGGGCATTGGTGTGGGTGCGCTGTCCGCGGACGGGAAGATTGCGGCGATGACGGAACCCGCGATAGGACCCGATTTCAATGAGCCGTTTGATGCTCATCGATACCTCTTTGCGCAGGTCGCCTTCGACCAGGCCCTCGCCTTCAATGACCTGGCGGATGCGATTGACCTCATCTTCCCCCAGGTCCTGAACCTTCTTCATGGGATCGACTTTTGCCTCTTCCAGAATTCGCGTAGTTCGAGGCTGCCCGATTCCGTAGATATAGGTCAGGGCGATAAAGGATCGCTTGTTGCGCGGAAGATCAACGCCCGCAATTCGTGCCAT
>JAFAPG010000760.1 GCA_019247235.1 Acidobacteriota bacterium | reverse complement strand
TGTTGGCCATCGGGGGCGAAGATAAGCACCTTACTCAGGCCCTCTTTGCCCAGCTCGTACTGCGGCATAGCGATGAGCTTTCCATCTCCTGACCAGGAGGGTGCCGACTCGTTGAGCGCAAATCCCTCGCGCTCGGCAATCACATGTCGATTGTTGCCATCGCTGCCGGCAATGACCAGCTGTCCTTTCTTTTCGCCGGCGTCAAAATGAGCAAAAACCATTTGCTTACCTCCCGGGGAAAAGCTGACGGGCGTGCTGAGGTCATCGAGAACTCGTTGTGGCGTTCCCCCCAAGCTAGGAACCGAGAATAGAAGCGTCTCGTCCTCGTTGGCGGGATCAGTGTGCTGGTAAAAAATATAGTCCCCATCGGGGGAAAAAGTTGGACGGCCGACGAATTGCCCTGGTCCTCGAGCTACGACCTGGGCTTCGCTGCCGGTTGCAATCTGCTTTACCCAGAGCCCCTGCTCGCGTCTTACGAAGGCGGCAAACCGCCCGTCGGGAGAGATCGCTCCGGAACGCGTTGTGCCGTTTTCCGTGAGCTTGGAAATTTGCATATTCAGCGGACTGATGCCGGCGCTCGCAGGGTGGAGCAGCTTGGAGCTGACGAGGATCGCTAGAGCGAGGATGAGCAGGCCGGCGAGCGCGGCAGCCGCGATGGCCCACTTACGCGACCCCGCAGCATTGGCGGGTCGAGTCGGCGCGCTGGTCCATGTGCTTTGAGAGGCAATCGGTGCAGCGATCAGCGTCGTCTGTTTTCCTGAGTCAGCGGCAGCGACAGACCCAGTCGTGATCGGGCGACCCCCACTTTCAAACGACGAAGTCGCTCCGCGCTTGATTCGCTTGAGATCGGCGCGCAGTTCGGCTGCCGATTGACAACGCATCTCGCGATCTTTCTCCAGGGTCTTCACGATCAATTGGTTGAGGGCCGGGGGCAGCAGTGGGTTTAGATCGGCGGGAGGAGCCGGGGTCTTCTCGAGAATGGCATGAAAAATTACCGCCGAGGTAGGCCCATCAAATGGCAGACGGCCAGTGGTCATTTGATACAGAACAACACCAAAGCTGAAGAGATCAGTTCGAGCGTCGAGTTCCTCACCGCGAGCTTGCTCAGGGGACATGTAGGCGACAGTGCCGACTGTAATCCCGGGGCTGGTAAGCAGGGGGCTGTCGAGCGTCGCCCCAGCTGTGACCACAACTTGTTCATGCTGACGCGCGAGTTTGGCCAGCCCGAAATCGAGAATTTTGGCTCGCCCCCGGGTGGTTAAGAAGATATTCGCGGGTTTGATATCGCGATGGACAATCGCTTTGCGGTGCGCGGCATCAAGAGCGTCAGAAAGCTGAATCGCCAATTCAAGAACTTCGTCGCAAGAAAATGGACGCGACAACATCCGGGTGAGCAGGGACTCGCCCTCGAGCAGCTCCATGGCTATGAAGGGCTGTCCTTGATGCTCGCCAACCTCATAGATGGTGCAAATGTTTTCGTGATTCAAGGAGGAGGCGGTTCTGGCCTCCAGGCGGAAGCGTTCGAGGGAGGGGGCGTTCTGGGCAGCGTCACGAGGCAGGAGTTTCAGCGCCACATGGCGACCGAGGCTCAGATCTTCAGCCTCATAGACTACGCCCATGCCGCCGCTACCCAATTTCCGAAGAATGCGAAAGTGCGAAACTGTCGAATCGATCAACGGAACTCACAGGAGAGCATCGTCAGGAGAGCAATGACAATGATAAGGAGTGGCCAGGATATCGGTCAAACCCTGGCGAGCGCAGACCGGGTTGGCAGCGCGCAGGTTGAGAGCGTCTCGAGCGGCTTACTTTTCCGTAAACTCGGCAAACGCGCCCGTTTTTTGATAGTACACCTGCAGACTGCACTGCTTGGCCGCCATATGGGCGAATGTAAGCTGCAGATTTTTCACCGCTTCAGGAATTTCGCCGATCTCCATGGGGGAACGAGCGACATCCTCGGCGGCGTTATAGCTGGCGCCGGCGCTGACTCCCTTGTTCACGATGAGAGTCCAATTCTTCTTTTCCGGGATGAGATGGACCGAGTAGGCGCCCAAAGCGATCTCCCGGCCGCCTAAAGTTAGCGGGGTCTGTACAAACAAGGTAATGCCGGGAGACCAGACGCGTCCGTTTCGCGGCGGGTCTTTTGCCCCGGCGTTGTATTGCACGCTGACTTGATTGCCATCATCGAAGGTGCAGTAGGTTGTCTGGTTATCGGCCAGGGCCTCGGCGGCGAGAGCAAGCATCGCCACAAGACAAAGGAGCATGCGCATTCCCAAATTTCCTTTCGGCAATACTGTAACACTGGATGCAAATATCACCCGAAGGGGGGCAAATTTGAGGGGGGGTAGGCAGACGCTTGCGAGCTCTCTCGCTCGAACCCGTTGGGGCGTGGTCTTCAGTTATGTTCTCAATCTAGAGCTCGATTGCTAAGGTTTCATCGAGGAACATTCCATGACCAACGCCACTCCCTCGGCCTCGATTCTTTACGGTGAGCTCGATGAAGAGCTACTGGCCGAGCAAACCGCTGCGCTTCAAAAGGCTGGCTATCTGACCCAGCCGGTGCTCGGACGTCGTGGGGTCCTCGATGCCCTCAAGAGTGGAAACTTTGAGCTGGTTGTTCTCGGCGCCAGCCTCACCCGCAACGACCGGCACCACCTTCCCTACATGGCGAAGAAGACTAACCCAACCATCCGCGTACTGGTCTTGCATACCGATGGTTCGCGCCATCCTTACGTCGATGCCCATACCGACACAGGTAGCGGAACGGATGAGTTATTGCGGCAACTGGCAACTTTACAGCCCAAGGCGGCCGCCGCGCGCGCCGGCCGGTAATTCCATCTATCAGCGGAGCTCCCCAGGGACTCGAACCCATGCGGCTTCTGCCTTTCTCCAGCTCTCTATTTCCCTCCGGCCTTCGACGGTCGTAAAATTCCCTTTCGCATCTTCGTGAATTGGGGAATCTCAATGAACCAGCCGGAACTCGATCGCGAATCGACTGGACGTCTATACGTCACGCTGAGCGGCTTGCCCTTGTTTATTGAGCTCGGCTGGCCCTTTCACCAATCCGGTTCAGGAGCCGATTTCTCGGTACTGCATGGGGATGTACGGTTGGCGGGTAGCGACGGTTTGCATGCTCCGGTGGCGGTGAACTTGTCGGCCACGGTGCGAGAGGTGTTGCCTTCGCTCGCAGCGAAAGATGTCGAGGGGCCGGTCATTAATTCTCTCCGTAAAGAAGTAGATCGCAGGCAGCTCGAGTTTGTTAAATCTGGAAAGCGAGTGCCGGTGCAGTTTTCCAGCCGGTATTACGACTTTAAACGCAAGCGCTGGGTGTTTGGTCGGGCCACGAACGAGCAGATCAGTACACTTCTGGCCCGCAAAGTTTTCTGGGAAAGCTGGCTTAGAGGCAACCAGACCTCGATTGCCGATCCCATCGATGCTTTGTATGTAGAAAGCACGCCTTCTGAGATCGAACAGATTGGCCAAGGCCTGGCCGCCTCTGGCCTGGTGAGTCTCTCGGGAGAGTGGGCTCAGGCGAGCCCACGCCTGCTTGCCCAAGCCGATCAGTTTGAAGCCGAACGCCGCGAAGCTCAGGCACAGCTCGAGCTCAAGCACGCCTTTGAAGACGGAAGAAGACGTGCCTAGGATGGGTGTACTACCAGCGCAAGACTTGGGGATCGTGGGTTGACGCCGTGACTTATTCGAAATGCTTGCACCTGGTTGTCGTTCTCTTGCTGGTTCGAGGAGTCCGAGCGGCCGAGATTTTTGTCCCCGACGAGCGTTTGAAAAGCGACATTCTGGTGGTGGTGGCGCATCCCGACGATGAAACCCTGGTTTCCAGTTATCTCGCGCGTGAGAGTTTTGATCAGCATAAGCACATCGCGGTCGTTTACTGCACGCGGGGTGACTCGGGGGCGAACTCGACCGGCCGCGAACATGCTCGTGCTCTGGGCTTGGTGCGGGAGATGGAGGGTCGGCGGGCGTTGAGCCTGCTTGGCATCACCAAGGTTTGGTTTCTGGATGGACGCGACACCTCCAGTCAAAACGTGCTGGTCTCTCTAGCCTCCTGGCCGGCAGCTTCGGTCGTTGAACAGACGGTTCGAATACTACGCCTCACCCGTCCGGAGATCGTGTTGACCTGGCTGCCAGCAAGCGTGGCTGGGGAAAATCATGGAGATCATCAGGCGGCCGGCGTCATCGCCACCGAGGCTTTCGATCTGGCCGGGGACCCGGCTGCATTTGCCTGGCAGTTGGCCGCCCCAATTCGTCAATACGAAAATGCCCTTGAAGGCCTTCGCCCCTGGCAGGCGAAGAAGCTGTATTACTTCAGCGATGCTTTTGATACCGGCTTTTTTCGTGGGCACGGGCCAGAGTACTCCGGAGAGCAGATCTCTCCCGAGCGCCACCGCGCCTACCTCGCCCTGGCGACAGCCGCGGCTGCCCCGTACTTGACGCAGTCTCCCGATCCCACTCTAAATCGACGCATTGACGCTGGAGAGGATCTCGACTCAATCACCGCCAAGTTACAACAGGCGGGGTATTTCCCTGAACCGGTTCGCCTGTGGCTGGGAAAATCGCTGGTCTCTGGAGCGGTGACGGCCGATGTCTGGGACGGCATAGACGCCGCGCCCATCCCCTTCACCCCGCCGCAACGCTCTCCGCCGGAGGTAGCGCGAAACCTTGAATTCTCGCTAGGCGGGCCCTGGGGTTTTTACCAACAGTTTTGGCGCGCCCATGAGCTCGGATCCTTGCGTTTTCGGCGCGCGGAAATCGCCGTGCGGCCCGGCGACACTCTGACCATTCCCGTGGTGATCCGCAATCCTCAAGCCCGGGGGGCAAACCTGACGGTTTCGGCGTCGCTTCCCGAACGTTGGCGGCAGAAAAGCGAAAGCCTTTCGGTTAAGGTGCCTGAAGACGGGGAAATGACGGTGGCCGTGCCGGTTATAGCGCCTACCGAGCAAAGCCAAGATTTCGCCGAAATCCGCATTACGGCTGCTTCGGGCGGCGATCGCCTATTTCAGGGAAGTGTGTTTGTTCTGGTGAATCCCTTCGTCGCCGAACAACTAAAGTGGTGAGTGCGCTAGCGCCAGTTTAGCGCGCCACCGGTTCGGGCTCGACCCGGCCGGTGACTTCGAACTTCAACTGGTCGAGTTCTCGATCGACCACCACATGGTCGCCGTGTCGTACTTCGCCGTCAAGGATCTTCAGCGCCAAACGGTCCTGAATCAATTTCTGCAGAGCTCGTTTGAGCGGCCGGGCACCAAAGGCGGGATCGAAGCCTTCGCGGAACAGCAGCTCGCGCGCCTGATCGGTAAGCTCGAGAGAGATTTTGCGCTCGGCCAGAAGGCGGCGCACATCCTCCAGGCGCAAGTCGATGATCTTTGCCAGCTCGTTGGGGCCGAGTGGGCGAAAGATAATGATATCGTCCACCCGGTTGAGGAACTCGGGCTTGAAATGAGCGTGCAGAGTATTCAACACCTGCTCAGAAGCCTGTGCAAAGTCGGCCTCCGAACGCAAGGACTCGCCCTGCAGAAACGCCGATCCCAGATTCGAAGTCATGATGATAATGGTGTTTTTGAAATCCACGACCCGGCCTTTCCCATCGGTGAGCCGGCCATCATCCATGATTTGCAAAAGGACGTTGAAGACGTCGGCGTGCGCCTTCTCGATCTCGTCAAATAGCACCACCGAATAGGGACGGCGGCGCACCTGCTCGGTGAGCTGCCCGCCTTCTTCATAGCCCACGTATCCCGGGGGGGCGCCGATCAGCCGCGCGACCGCATGCCGCTCCATGTACTCGGACATGTCAATGCGTATGAGGGCATGCTCGTCATCAAACAAAAACTCAGCCAGTGCCCGTGCCAGCTCCGTCTTTCCCACTCCCGTCGGTCCAAGAAAGATAAAGGAACCGATCGGCCGCTTGGGGTCGCTTAGCCCCGCGCGCGAGCGCCGAATGGCATTCGAAACGCGGGCCAGGGCCTCATCTTGTCCCACCACCCTCTGGCGCAGCCGATCCTCCATGGTCACCAATTTCTTGACTTCGCCTTCGAGCATCTTGGCCACCGGAATACCCGTCCATTTGGACACAATACGGGCCACATCCTCCTCGTCAACCTCCTCTTTCAGCATGCGGGAGGAAGGTCCAGCTTGGGCGCCCGAGCGCCCATCCATCTCCGCGTTGAGCTCGGCCAGTTCGGCCTCAGCTTGGCGCAAAAGACCATAGCGGATCTGGGCCACGCGCTCGAGATTGCCGCGCCGCTCTTCGCTCTGTTCCTCGATCTTGAGACGCTCAATGGTTTCCTTCATCTGACGCGCTCGGGCGATCAAATCTTTTTCCTGTTTCCATTTGGCCTTTAAAGCATTGGCGCTTTCTCGAACCTCGGCCAGCTCTCTTTCGACATGGGCGAGACGCTCGCGTGAGTTTCGGTCGTCTTCTTTTTTGAGAGCTTGTTTCTCAATTTCTAATTGCGTGGCACGACGCTCCAGCTGGTCAATCTCGGTAGGCATTGAATCGATCTGGATACGCAAGGAAGCGGCCGCCTCATCGATCAGATCGATGGCTTTATCGGGCAGAAAGCGGTCGGAGATGTAGCGATGGGAAAGCGTGGCCGCGGCCACAATGGCTGAGTCCTTAATGCGAACACCGTGATGGACCTCGTAGCGCTCCTTGAGGCCGCGCAAGATGGCGATTGTATCTTCGACGTTGGGTTCGCCTACGAAGACAATTTGAAAGCGGCGCTCAAGAGCCGGGTCTTTCTCGATGTATTTGCGATATTCGTTCAAGGTCGTCGCCCCAATGGCGCGCAACTCCCCGCGGGCCAGAGCCGGTTTGAGCATGTTCGAAGCGTCGATGGCTCCCTCGGCCGCCCCGGCGCCGACCAGCGTGTGCAGCTCGTCGATGAAAAGGATGACCGCTCCGTGAGAGTCCTCGATTTCCTTAAGCACCGCCTTTAA
>JAFAPG010000700.1 GCA_019247235.1 Acidobacteriota bacterium | reverse complement strand
CTGTGACGGATGAACCAGAAGCCGGCGGTCTTTTGCCAAGTGGAATCAATCTGCGTGTCCCGAATCCAAAACGACGGGGACTTGGCTGGCTGGCCCTCCATCCGTGCCAGGGCAAAGTCCTGGGCATCTACCCAGATTTTGCCCCGGTAGAGAAACCTACTCTCCTGACGGGGCTCGACGTTGAGTATGTAGCAGGGATTATGGTTCGAGTCGCGGTCCAGGCCACCCGATTGAAAGCGATAATTCTCAGGCGTTAGCTCGATTTGCCGCTCGTTTCGATACGCTTCCCGTTCGCTGTCGAGCAAGCGCAAAAGCACGCGGTTCAGTAACAGCTTTGAACCGCTTTGCGCAATCACAGTGAAATTGCGCTGCTCGGGAGCGGCAAAGCTCGCCAGCACGCGCATGGTAGCCTGGCGCGCACCAAACAGGCCATGATACTCAAGGTTGTACAACCGTGTCTCCCGGAAGCCGCGCAGGGCGGTGGCACGGCGTGCGCTGGCCGCGAGCATCTTTTCGACCAGAACATCCACGGGGAGGGCCGGCAGATCTTTGCCTCCGACGTCAAGTATTGCCAGACGAGGTCCAATCGGGGCAGGTTGCGTCCAATCCGATGGGCTTCGGCGCTCCGGTCGGACTACCCGACCCGGGTCCTGTGCCCAGCCGTCGGTCGAGACCACAACCCAGAGCAGCAGAAGAAAAGAAAACTTCCGCTCGGCTGGCTCAGAGCGGCGAAAGTTCATCTTCTCTCTCCCTTCTCGCCTCGCCGCTGGACTCGCGTTCAAATCGCTTTTCCAAATAGCGACGGGCCAACTCTTTTCCTCCCAATCCGAAGGCTAGCGCCAGCCCAAACATGAGAGCGCCGAAAGTGAGAGTAAAGGCGACAATCACGGTACGCGAGCTGATCCTTAGCTCTTCGAAGGCCATCGAGCCCACAAAGAGAATGATCATGGTGCGCACGGCCAAGCTGATCAGGCGGGGCGAAGGTAAATCGGCATTGACTCCACTGAGTAGAGCGGCGCGAGAAAAGAAGCTGGCCGCGAGCAGTCCAAAAAACAGAATAAACAGGGCGGCAAAGAGTCGAGGCAAGAACTCGAAGAAGCTGGCCAGTTGCTCTTCGATCCCGAATACGCCCAGCACACTGATTCCCAATAGAATAAAGCCCAGCCAGGCGACCCAAAACACAAAGCGGCTGACCAGTTCAGTGGACGAGGGTAAGGCCGCCCCTTGCAGCAATTGTCTCGCTCCGGTGTGCTCGAACAGCTTGTCAAAACGGGTGATCTTCAACAGGCTGCGCAGAATGCTTCGCAAAACGAAAGCGATAACCCAGCCGGCCACCACGATAAAGAGCATTTCCATAAGACGAGGCACAAACCGCGCAACGCTGCGCAGGATCTCGTCCATGGTCCGCACTAGTTCTGCGATAAAGTTTTGCCACATAGTAACCTCACTTTCTCCCGTCCCAAACTTCGAGCAGGTATGGCTTCTCAGCTTCGAATGTTCGACATAACGCCTCGATATTCGTCTCAACTTCTTCGGCCGAAGCTTCGCGATTTTCCGACAGGAAGGTGAAAGCCCGACCGCGAAACAGCGGCACCAGGGCTTGTACGATGTGATCTCGGCCGATGACCGCCTTGTGGTAAGCGGCAGAAAATTCATACACCGTCCTCGCCCAGAGGTCAGCGGGATAAACGAAACTCTCCTCCGGCAAGGCGGCCAGACGCTTCAGCTCGGCATGAGTTCCCGAGGTGAGGATGGACAAAAACACCGGTTCCAACTCCGAAATGCCAAACACGAACATCTGGTACAAACGTTTGCGGTTCAGGCGTAAGGGCTCAAGGCTGACCGCGGGTTGGCAGCCATTGCAAGGTGGATCCCAGAGTTCGATCGAGGAGCTCCAGAACGCGGAATAGCAGTCCATGGAACAGAACAGGACCCCGGCGGTTTCGCGCATGGCATTCACCAGATCGGATCGCGGATTTTCCAGGCGGGCTTTGCTGCCGAGAAAAGCCTGCACCAGCTTGTGTCGCCCGATCGCCGCCCAAAGCGCCATCCACAACTCCGTCCCCCGACGACCCTGCTCTTGGTTCCAAATATCTTGCGACAAAAACTCGCTGCCGAGTGACCCGGAAAAAGCAAAGTCAGAGGGATAGGGTTCGCGTAGATTGCAGGCAAACACCGCGCGCGCCACCGGATATACGAGGTTGCGAATCAACATGCCGTCAAACTTATGCCGCTGATACACGGGAAGTACGAAATCTTTCCCCTCCATGACCGGGCGCAGCAGCCGATACATCCATTCTGGCTGGAAAGTTATCGATTCCGGCGAGACCACGGCGCACACCTTGGCTTGCAGTAGGTCGGCCGCGGCCAGCATGGTATGCAGGGCGATTCCACTCGCCGGACCACCCTCATATTGCGTGCTAATACTATGGAGGGTACGCAGGGCGTGAACATTGGCGCTCACGCTCAGATCACTGATCGAGGCGGCGCGCACTAGATCCTGGGTGCCGTCGCGTGAGCCGCCATCGGCGTTGATGATCACCGAACGGGCCCGGGGGAAGTAGTTGAGCAAGCCGGCTCGCACCGCTTGCACGACCTGACCTACGGTGCTCGCGTCGTTGTAAGTGGGGACTCCGACGAGAATATCCACTTCGCCAACGTTGATCAGCTCACGTATGAACTCATCCGACAGTATGCTTTCTTCCGGCAAACCGAACTCCTGGCCCTTCGAGGGCGCCGAGGTGAACCAGGGGGCGCGGCTCCTGCCCGCACCACCAGATCCAAGCCTAGACTCGCCGCAAACGGAACCAATAGAACTGATACGGCCCCAAGGTTAACAAATAGGGCAATTCTCCAATACGCGGGAAAATGTTGCGGCCAAACATCTCAATCAGAATATTGCCGCGATGCGCTTTGAGGTCAAGTTCAACCGCCTGGGCTGAGCTGGAAAGGTTGTTTACGACCAAAATGGTTTCGCTTCCCAACCGTCGCACGTAAGCAAGCACGCGGTGGTTGGCAGGATATAAGAAGTCAATGCTGCCGCGAGCGAAGACCGGCGTGGATTTCCGGACCCGGAGAAGACGCTTCATCCATGAGAGCAGA
>JAFAPG010000664.1 GCA_019247235.1 Acidobacteriota bacterium | reverse complement strand
AAAAATCCCGGGCTCCGCCGCATATGCCGGAATCCGTAGTGGAGATCCTGCATGAAGTCTTCTAACAGGCTCGGACCGCGAACCTCCCGGCACTGCTGTTCGATCTGCGGGATCGCGCCCAAATTGCGCATGGCCTCGTGGCGCGCCTGGTCTGCGGCCATACCTCGACCGAGGTTTTCCGCAATTTGCCGGCTGAGATGTTCGTGAAGCTCTTCGCTGAGTTCTTGGTCCACCTGCCGGGGACGGAAGAAAGAGCGCACCCGCAATGGCAAGGAATAGAACCATTGTTCGATGTCCATATCAGGCCTCTTTCAGCTTCACTATGCTGGAGATAGCGGCTGAGACACGATTCCAATTGGCGGTTTCTTTTTCAAGCTGTTTCCGTCCAAGCAGGGTCAAAGAGTAAAACTTGGCGCGTCGGTTATTTTCGCTGGCCTTCCACTGAGCACGTATCCAACCTTGATATTCCAGCTTATGCAGGGCCGGGTAAAGTGAGCCATCGCTGACGCCTAGTACATCGCTCGAAATTTGTTTCATGCGCTGGCTGATGGCCCATCCATTTAATGGTTCAAGCGCCAAGATCTTAAGGATCAACATGTCTAGGGTGCCCTGGACCAGGTCGGAAGGCTTGCTCACGGTTCTCCTCTCGGTTACCGATTGATACTACACCCTCTCCCCTCGGTTAACAAGGGGGAGCTGCATCTGCGGGTTAAGTGCCGCAAAGAAGACCAGCCTGGGCCGTGATCTAGGAATATCTCGGGGGAGGCAGGTTCAATCTTCCGTCAGCCACTTGAGGGCAGCCTCGCGATTGTTGAAGACGGGAAATTCACGCCGGGCGAAGCTCTTCAAATTCTCGTAAAAAACATGGGGGAGATTCTCTGCCCCCACCCAGGCCGCCCTTTTGATATAGGGCTTGTCGAACACGGCGGCTTCCTTCATGGCGCGAACGGCTTCTCGATCAAAGGATGCTCCGCTCAGATCAGCCAAAAGCAAGACGGAATCGCGTGGCTGAGCAGTCACCACTTTAGGCACTTCCCTGGCTAACTTCACTACCTCCAAGGCAGAGCAGTTCGAGAGATCGACGACTAGAACCTGCTTCCCGTTCTGGATGGCGAATTGGATGCGCTGGTTCATGGACCACCCATGAATATACCCATGCTCAAGACATCCGAAAAGCACTAATCCTCGGCAAAAAGCGTCGGTCGCGCCGCGGGTGTTGCGGGGACAAGGCTCTAAACTGTCTCCCTGAGTCATCTTGCGCCGGCAATGGCCTGCGATGCTCGGCGCCTGAGCTAACGGCATCAGAAATTCGGCCGCTCGTCGCCGAGCGGCCCGCACATTGCACTAGGCCTGCAGCTTACTCAGATACTGGTAGCTCAGCTTTACGGCTTCAATCGGCGCCTGTTCACAATAGTCCTGTTCCACATAGTAGTGCTGCATTCCACCTTGGCGAGCCGCGGCGAAGATGCGTTTCCAATCAATGGTGCCTTGACCGACGGGCGCAAACAAACCCATTTTGGCGTCGAGCTCATGCGTGGGTGCCGGCTTGTCTTTCATGTCCTTTATGTGGAGCAGGCGGAAACGCCCAGGGTACCCTCTGAAGTAGGAAACCGGATCCTCGCCGGCATGAGTCACCCAAAAACAATCCATCTCGAACTGTACTAGCTTGGCATCCAGGGTCTTCAGCAGGTAACCGTAGGCGGTGGTGTCACCGTACTTGGTAAATTCAAAGTTATGGTTGTGATAGCAGAATTGGATGCCCGCGCTGTGCGCCGTTTCGCCCGCCTTGTTGAAAACCTCCACCAACCGTTTGTAATCCTCGAACGAGGTCCGTTCTGCGGGTGCAAGGATGGCATTCACCATGTATTTGAGTCCCAGGGTCTTGGCCTCCTCCACCCGCCTGTCCCAGTTGGATTTCACATCGGGCAGCAAGTAGTGACCGCTGGAGGCGCTGATTCCGTTATCCTGCAATATTTTTTGGAACTCGGCGGGCGATTTCCCATACAGAGAGTAGATCTCAACATCCTTGTAGCCGATATCGGCAACTTGCCGAATGGTGCCGGCAACGTCCTTTTCGAGTTGATCGCGCAATGTATAGAGCTGGAGACCGACGGGCTTTCCGTACGGGTTGGCAAACAACGACTCGGGTAGATGGCTGCTAATCTCCGCCACCGCGACGCCTAGTGTTGCGCTTCGCAAGAAGTCTCTTCTGTTCATAGTGGAAGGGCTCTCCTTTGGTCGTCTTTGAGAACTTAAGCACCAGAAACAATGCCCCCGGGATTTTAATCAAGCCAAGGATATAGCGCTCAATGGCCGGGCTGTATACCTAGATCAGCCTAATCCAAAACAGCTTGGAATTTTCCGCATCGCTTATCGCGCGACATAGGTGGACGAGGAATGGGACCAGGGGCGGCTGGTCGACATAACCCCAGGCGAGGTGATCCCCGCACGACATGTAGTCGAATTCATCGCGAAAGTACCCGTAGCGGTTGTTGAAGTAGATGTGAAACAGCAGTTTCAGACGGGCCAGCGTCCGAAATCAGGGCCATGCCACTAACCGCCAACGAGGG
>JAFAPG010000592.1 GCA_019247235.1 Acidobacteriota bacterium | reverse complement strand
TCGGATAGGCATAGGGAATGTGACCCGGATCCCCGATGACATTGGCAATGCGACACTGATTTGCATAATGAGACGATGCGCGCCGAAATTGGATGAGCCATGAGGTCTCATTCGGGGGTAATCGAATGCGGTATTACAGCTGTAACTTTACCGCGCCGAGCATGCCGAAATAAGCTCCCTTCATGAGGATGAACACGCTGGTGATGTCCCGCAATGCCGGCGCCATTCAAGTGCTGGTCGCGGCTTTTGCCGAACTTGGGATTGAATATCGGGTTTTGCTATCGGCGTCGGAGACCATCGAGACCTTAGCCTCAGGGCGGCATTCGGCGCTCATCGTTGACTTTGACCTTCCTCAGGTGCTTGAGGTGGTAAAAGTTGCGCGTACCTTGGCCAGCAGGCGCCGGCCGGTTCTGTTTGGCATGATTGGCAATAAATTTTCTATCGAAAGCGTGTTTCAAGCAGGAGCAAATTTCGTACTTTATAAGCCCCTGGACATCCGGCAGATACGGCACACTTTTCGTTTGGCGCAAGGTGTGATTGCGATTGATCGGCGCGGCACGACGCGACGAGCGATTGAAACCCTTGCCTATTTAGATCTGCCGCAAGGGACGATTCCGGCATTGATCTATGAGCTGACAGGAGAAGGCCTGTCACTTCAGGCCGGCGAGCCACTCATACCTCTGCGCGCTGTGCGGATGAGATTTCTGCTCCCCGCCCCCACCACTCAAGTGGTGCATGCTAGGGGCGACATCGTGTGGGCAGACAAGGCGGGGCGGGCAGGGTTGTTCTTCAGCCATATACCTGCAGGCTGTCGCCGCGACTTGGATTCTTGGCTCAGAAAACACTCGGCTAGGATGTCGCAACCACCACCGTCGGTGCTCCCCGAACGGAATAAATGGCCTGTGCAGCCACTCTCAATATATTAATTCCCCACTCATCGTTTCCCCGTCATCGAGGGCGCTTGGCCTCATCGGTTGCTCAAAAGCTTTTCTCAACGACCCCTCATGGGAGCATGAGGTCCGAGGAAGGTGCCCGATCTGAACACGGATCGCTCCCCGGGGGGAATGGCCTGATCTAAGACCGAGCATATGAGGGCGCCAGCACTCCCCCGAAGTGACGATCGTTGTGGGCGATAAGGTCAGTCAGTTGTGCGGTCCTCGGCATGACGGCTAGGTCTCTTTGTCCATACTCGCTGGGCGAGGATTTTGCGTTGCGCCAATCACGCCATCTTTCTCCCCCAGGCGTCTCAATGATCATCTCGAAGCGTTGATCTGCAAGTAGCTCTATCGCGTGCTATCCTCGCACTTTCGTTATGCCCGGGCTAAGCTTTCCTTCTGCCTGCGAAATCGCAGAGCAAATACGAAAACGGCAGTTGTCTCCAGTCGAAGTGATTGAGGCTCATCTAGCTCGCATCGCGGAGCACAATCCCACGCTCAATGCTTTGGTGCACGTCGATTCCGAACGCGCTCTTCGAGAGGCCAAACAAGCCGAAGAAGCGGTGGGCCAGCGACGTAGGCTCGGTCCTTTGCACGGCGTCCCGATCAGCATCAAAAGTTCGATCGACGTGGCCGGCATGCGCTGCGAAGTGGGCAGTCTGTTGCGAGCTGGATACGTCGCCCGAAAAGACGCTCCTCTGGTAGAACGCTTACGTCTTGCTGGGGCCATCATCGTGGGCGTGACCAATACGCCAGAGCTTCTGATGGCCTGGGAAACTGACAATCTGCTGTATGGTCGAACTAACAATCCTTGGGATCTCTCGCGTACTGCAGGGGGGTCGAGCGGCGGAGAAGCCGCCGCGATTACCGCCGGATGTTCGGCCGGCGGAGTGGGCAGCGACGGCGGCGGTTCCATTCGCGTGCCTGCGCATTTTTGCGGAATTTGTGGGCTGAAGCCCACTCCCGGTCGAGTGCCGGCAACTGGACACTTCCCTCCCTCAGCGGGGCCATTTGCGTTTTTGGGTGTGGTCGGTCCAATGGCTCGCTGCACCCAAGATCTCGATCTGATCTTTCAAGTAATCCAAGGACAGGACTTCGGTGACACCTGCGCCGCTCCAGTGTCCGTGCGCTGGCCATCGGAACGGCAGTTGAGAAAAGTGCGGGTCGGCTACTTTGAAGATGACCCCTTTCCGGCCAGCCCGGAAACCCGCGATGCGGTCCGAAAGGCGGCTGGCTGGCTGCGCGATGCCGGAATCGAAGCCGAGCCCTTCCGACCGAGCGGCCTCGAAAAGGCCCGCCAGTTGTGGTGGAAGTGGTTTGGCGTTGGTGGAAGCAGCCTTCTCGGGCGGATGATCGGTCATCAGCATGATCGTCTCAGTCCGATTTTGCGGGAATTTCTTGGCTGGGCCGCTGCCGAAACTCTTCCTGGCAACGACGCCTGGCTTGACACCTGGATGGAACGCGATCGTCTGCGCGTTGATTTTTTCGAGCAGATGGAACAGTTTCCCGCGCTCTTGTGCCCGGTGGCTGCGATTCCAGCCTTCCGGCACGGCGAACGAACCTGGCTGATCGATGGCAAGCCCCTCTCTTATCTGGACGCCTGGAGTTTCTGCGCTTGTTTCAATCTATTGGGTACACCCGCGGCGGTTCTGCCCATCACCCAATCGACCCATGGACTGCCGATCGGAGTGCAGATCGTAGCTCGCCCCTGGCAGGATGAACTGGTGCTTTCGCTCGCCCGGATCATCGAGCGCCAACGAGGAGCGTTCGAACTTCCCGCTCTGCCGGCCCATACTGCTCGATAAGAAAGCGTCCGCCGGCTACTAGCTCGCGCCTTGAAGAAACATCTCGCCGAGTGTTGGGAGAGCTAGTCTTTTTATACTATTCCGCTTCCTGGGCGAAGAATTTAGCGTAATTATCCGAATCGGCGATTGGCTCCTCGGGCTCGCCTGTCGGGAGAGATGAATCGTAGGATAAAAAGCTTTTTAGGTCGGCAGGCCCTGCCGCCGATGCTCGCCTTTCTCTTTCTCTCCGCCCTTTACCTTTATTGCTTCCCGCAGCCGACCATTTTTTATGCGCTGGTTGTTCTCCTGCACGCAGTGGTGGGAGTAGTCGCGAGCGGCTATCTGGCGGCATTCCTGTTTGGCTTGTTACGAGAGTCGACCGCGATCGAGCGGTTCGGCTGGTTGGCTATCGCCAGCTCGGCCGCTATCGGGATCGTGTTGCTTAAGCTGGGAACTCCCCGCTCCGAGCTCAACTGGCTTTACTTGCACATTCTCAGTGCACTAACTGGCGCGGGAATCTTGTTCTCCGCCTGGGCAGGCCGTCGCCAGACCAGTCGTGAACGCTCCCCGCGATTTTTGCCCTACGGACTCTGCTTTCTGGTGATTACACTGTTGAGCGCCGGGGCTTG
>JAFAPG010000383.1 GCA_019247235.1 Acidobacteriota bacterium | reverse complement strand
GAGCCGAACGGTCGCACAGCCGCATCGTGGTTCCGGCGAGCAGCCGAACATGGCGATCCTGGTGGACAATTTGATTTGGCAAGTTTGTACTCGCTTGGCCGAGGAGTGCCCCTCGATTATGTCAGTGCATATTACTGGTTTACCCGGGCGGCGGCACAAGGAGATGAGCGCAGCGCTCGATGCCTCAAACAACTCAGCAAAGTGATGACGCCGCGGCAGATTAGAGAAGCACGGGCACGAGTCGAAGAACGCCTTGGCCAGCCTTCCGGCCAGAGCGACATCGACCGGTGATCCTATTGGTTGCTCTCTCTCGCCCTCTACTCCCCGGACGAGGTCCAGCGAAAGCCCACGGAAACGGTGGGATGGTAGAACTCGCGCTGAATAGGATAGATCGTACTGCCTTGATAAAAGCCAAACACCTCGTTACTTAAATTCAATCCATAGGCGATCAAGTGCAACCCGCGGTACAGTCGGAAACTACCCTGAATATCATATTGGGTATGGGCGTAGAGGTACTGGTCACCATTCGGACCTCTCAGGCCAGTGACGGGGTCAGCGGGAGCGCCGTTATCGGTCCAGAAATACGAGAAGATGCTGGCATCGTTGTGGGTAACAGCGAAACGCGTTGAAAACCTGGCTTTGTCATAGGTGAAACCGAGGTTCCAATTGTTGGGAGCCTGGCGAGGTAGCGCCGGATGATCGGTACGGCCATCGTTAAAGTTTGCGGGGAAGGTGACGCGCGAGGTGCTGTAACTGTAGTTTGCAGACACTCCAAATCCGTTGAGCAATCCTGGAAGGAAGGACAGCCGCTGCTCCCAGGCTGCTTCAATTCCGGCGATATGCCCGCTCGGTCCGTTGATGGCCTCTTGCTCATGGAAATTGGCGAACTGACCGCTAGGGATGATGCTGGTCACCGGATAAATGGGATCGGACAAGGTCTTGTAGAAGAAACCGGCTTGCAAGATGCCCAAGGGACGGAAGTAGTGTTCGAGCAGAATGTCGTAATTCTCGGCGCGAGTAGGCTTCAAGGCGGGGTTGCCGACGACCACCGTGGGAGGAGTGAAATTGGGATCCACCTGTCGGGAGGGTACGATGTCAGAGAAATTAGGTCGTGAGATTCCAATCCCGAACGACCCCCGTAGGTTCGTGTCCGGTTGGATCTGGTACTGCAATTGAATGCTCGGTAAAACATTGACGTAATTTCCCCCGCCCCTTACGGGCAGAGTAGAAACCCAGCTTCCATTATTCAGGTTCACTTGATTGGCGCGGTAGTTGTCATCGGTGCCTTCAAAGCGTACGCCGCCTGCGAGCGTGACTCTGCCGAATCGGACGGTGTTCATTAGATAACCGGCATAAACGCGTTCGTTGGCGTCGAAGTCGGCAGGATCTGACTGCGCGTGCATGGCGTTTGTATCTAAGGTGAATGCCGACAGATTGCTCATGACCAACTGATTGATCTTCCCGTAGTCCGACATCGGTCCGTAGGAATAGGCGTGGTCATAATAGGTGGCATTGGTAAAGCCTCCCAGAACCTGGCTGAGCGAGAAGTTCGCGTTGGGACTGTCATAGATCAGATCCCTTTGCAGTTGGTCCTTATGCGCATTGCGAATTTTTACGCCCATCTCAAAGGTTGCGGCATGTTCGTGCAAGCTATAGCGCCGGGCAAGCGAAGTGGCCCCTTGAAAATTCAGTTGAGTGCTGTGGTAATTGGGAACTAAATAGGAGGAGATGTAGTATTGGGTGGGGTCATAGATATTTACGTTGTTGAGGACCGGGAATTTGGGCTCATAAGGATTGCGAGTGTCCAAAGCGAATTGGATGCCCGGTTGGCTGATCGGACCATTGTTAAATCGGGTCGTGGCAAAATCCTGTCCCCCGATATTGTGAGCACGAGAGACGGCAAACTCATAGGTGACCAGTGTCGACCTAAGATCGTGTCTGCCCCCGCTGAGCGCACTGAAAATCTGTTGATCGGGACGGCGCACATAATGGCGATATTGCATGAAACCGGTGTTATCGAAGGTGTATTGCGATCCGCTCGGTGGTGCGAGGAGGGCTCCAGGGTTGGGCGTGTACACCCAGGTCTCGCCGTAGTCATGAAACTCTGAATACAGCCCCTTGATGTAAAAGATTGACCCGGGGTG
>JAFAPG010000222.1 GCA_019247235.1 Acidobacteriota bacterium | reverse complement strand
CGGAAGAGAAAAATTGCATGTATCACTGCAGGCCACGCCCATTGATGTGGGGCCCATTTTGCGCGAATGCTTGTGGTCGAAACTGGAAACCTCGGTTCTAGCCTCGGCGACGCTGGCCGTCTCCGGAGGATTCGATTACGTGCGTGGCCGGCTGGGTATCGAGCACGCGCGCGAGCTGGTGTTGCCCTCTCATTTCGACTATCAAAACCAAGCTCTCCTTTACGTTCCTCCCGATATGCCTGACCCGCGTACTCCCCAATTTGCACCTCACGCGGCAGAACGAATTCGCCGGCTGCTCGCGATAACCCAGGGACGAGCCTTCCTGCTGTTCACCAGCTATGCGCAGATGCGGGACTTTCATCAACGACTGCTTGGCCAGATCGATTTCCCCATGCTGATGCAAGGAGATGCGCCCAAAAATGCCTTGCTCGAACAATTCCGCCATACTCCGAACTGCGTGCTGCTAGCCACTTCTTCGTTCTGGCAAGGGGTGGATGTGCAGGGCGAGCAGTTGAGTTGCGTGATTATCGACCGCCTACCTTTTGCTGTTCCCTCTGACCCCGTCATTGCGGCCCGGGTGCGGGCGATCGATGCTGCGGGAGGAAACGCCTTCTTTCAATATCAGGTGCCTGCAGCGGTCATTGTTTTGAAGCAAGGCTTTGGCCGTCTGATCCGTTCCCTGAACGATCACGGCCTGTTGGCTCTCCTCGACAACCGTATTCTGCGCAAGCCCTACGGAAAACTATTCCTCGAAAGTTTGCCCAATTACCGCCGGACAACGGATTTGAGCGTCATAGAACGCTGGTTCCCGCGGGGCGCATAAATCCCCCCACAGTCGCCAAGGGGTAAAATAGCTTTGCCAATAGAATAAAAAGGTGTCCCGCTCGCGGAGCTTTCATGTTCGAGGTCACGGTCGAAGATTCATTCGCCGCAGGGCACTACCTGCGAAATTATAAGGGGAAGTGCGAGAACCCTCACGGTCATAACTATCGCGTGCGTGTGACTCTGGCAGGCGGCGAACTTGACCATGCCGGCTTGCTCCTCGATTTCAAGGACTTGCGCGAAGTTATGCGACACGTGATTGATCGCTTGGATCATCAGATGATCAACGATCTTGAACCTTTTACCGAAGTGAATCCTTCGGCCGAGAATCTGGCCAAGTACTTTTACGAGGAAACCAATCATCGTTTGCGTCAGGTCACCCGCGGGCGCGTGCGTGTGAAAGATGTGACGGTTTTTGAGACCGATAGCACCACCGCGAAATACAGCGAGTAGAGCGCTATCTGGGTAGCCGGTGTGTCCTCAGCCTCTTCTCCGAGTTGACGAGCGCCATGCAAATCACCGAAATCTACAAGTCGCTACAAGGCGAGTCAACCTATGCCGGTCTGGCTTGCGTTTTTGTGCGACTAACGGGTTGTAATCTGCGCTGTTCCTGGTGCGACACGGAGTACAGTTTTTACGGGGGAAAACGGATGGGGCTCGATGAGGTGATAGCGGAGATTCGGCGGCTGAGCCCTGCGCCTGGGCTGGTCGAGATTACCGGCGGAGAGCCGATGTTGCAGGAGCGAGAATTACTGCCGTTGATGCAGGCTCTGATCGATGACGGCTATCGCGTGTTGCTTGAGACCAGCGGCGAACGCCCGCTTGAAAATGTCCCCAGAGGGGTGGTCAAAATCGTGGATGTAAAGTGCCGAGGCTCAGGGGAAGGCGACAGCTTTCGCCTGGAGAATCTTCGTGCGCTTCGCTCTGATGACGAAGTCAAGTTTGTGATATCGGATCGGGGCGATTACGAGTTTGCCCGCGATTTCCTGGCCTTGCATAACCTTGCCGGGCGGGTCCATGCGGTCTTATTTTCCCCGGCATTCCGACACGACGCCAGGGGCACTAGGGATGTATCGCACTGCTTGGTCGATCCAGCCGAGCTGGCGGCGTGGATGCTCGAAGACAACGTCCCGGCCAGACTTGGCCTCCAAATTCACAAGCTGATTTGGGACCCGGCGCTTAAGGGAGTCTAACGATTGGTATGTTGGAAGCGCAGAAATCCCGTGCCGTCGTTCTCCTCAGTGGAGGCATGGATTCCTGCGTATGCGCCGCATTAGCGGCACGCGACCACCGGGTTGCGGCGGTTCATGTCAGTTATGGCCAGCGCACGGAGACGCGCGAGCGAGAGTCTTTTCTCGCCATTGCCGAGCGCCTCGCGATTGAACCCCGCCTGCTGGTACGTAACGAAGCCCTGAAAGCGATCGGCGGCTCTGCTCTGACCGACCCCAGCATCCAGGTTCCTGATTCCCCGGTTTCAGGGCCCGCCATCCCCGTAACCTATGTACCATTCCGCAATGCTCACTTGCTGGCCGTCGCCGTGAGCTGGGCCGAGGTACTCGGGGCAGCTAAGGTTTATATCGGTGCGGTGGAACAGGACAGCTCTGGTTATCCTGACTGCCGTCCGGCGTATTATCAAGCCTTTAATCAGGTCATTCGAGCGGGAACCAAGGACGGCCAAATCGAAGTCATCACTCCGCTGATTTCGATGCGCAAGCACGAGATTGTCCGGCTTGGCCTTGAACTGGGAGCGCCCTTCGATTTAACGTGGTCTTGCTACAGCCGCGAGGACCGCGCCTGCGGAGTATGTGATAGTTGCGTGTTGCGGCTGAGGGCATTTGATGAGGCGGGCGCTCGCGATCCGCTTCCCTATGCTCGAATTGCGCAAATAGTCTGATGTGCTGCCGCTCCTTTTAGAGGCAGCCCTTCTCGGAGGCTCTTGATGAAAGCAAAACTTGGGTGGGTAGTTGTTTTGGCCATGCTGTCGATGGTTTACTCCGCGCCGATGGCGGCGCAGACAGGCAGCGTACGAGGGGTCTGTAAAGACGCCCAAGGCGCTCCCATTACCGATGCGCAGGTGATTTGGCAAAACCAGGATAACGGCCGCAGTTACAAGCTAAAAACCAACAAAAAAGGCGAGTACTTTTCGCTCGGCCTTGACCCCGGCAACTACACGGTCACCCTCAATAAGGACGGAAAGGTTCTCGACAGCCAAAAGAACCTTCGCGTGGGGCTCGATGAATTTAACCATGACATCGATTTAAAGCAGATCCAGCAGCAGAGTGTCGAGGACACGGCCAAAAAACAGGGCATGACCACTGAGCAAGTCAAGCAACAGCAGGAGCAGGCGGCCAAAGCCCAACAATATAACGCCGCGCTTAAAACCGTGAATGACAAGTTGCGTGCTGCCACCGACCTGCTGCACGCGCAACCACCAAATTACGATCAAGCTATCGCTACTCTGAACGAAGCACAACAGATGGCGCCCAATGAGGATGTGATCTGGTATCGCCTGGGAACGGCTTATCTCGATTCGGCCAAAACGCAGACCGATCCGGGAGAGAAAACCAAGCGCAATACCGAAGGTTACAACGATTTACAAAAGGCCATCGAAATCTTAAAACAGAAATCTGGCAACCAGCCTCAAGCCAATGGGCAAGCACAGCCGAGTACGGGGGGAAAGCCGCCGGCCGCGGCTGGGGCTCCGGACACGACCAAGATGGCTGCCTATTACGACAATCTGGGCATGGCGGCTGCGCGGCTGGGCAAAACCGATGAAGCAGTGAATGCCTACAAACAGGCGGTGGATATTGATCCTTCCCACGCCGGCAACTACTACTTCAACCTGGGGGCGGTGCTGACCAACTCCGGAGGCGATCAGAATGTGAAAAAGCAGGCTGCCGAGGCCTTTGATAAGGCAATCGCCGCCGATCCCAATAAAGCTGACGCCTATTATTGGAAGGGCACCAACCTGATCGCACTGGCTTCGACCGACAGCCAGGGAAAGCTTAGCGCTCCTGAGGGAACGGCCGAGGCTTTTCAGAAGTATCTAGAGCTTCAGCCGAGTGGTCCGCACGCCGAGGAAGCAAAACAGATGCTGACCGCTTTGAATCAATCGATTGAGACCAGCTACGGGACTAAAAAGGGTACAGCAAAAAAGAAATAAGCCACGGAAAACAGGAGTCTGGGGGCGGCTCGCGGCCGCTCTTTTTTTTACTGATTATCCCGGAGGCAAACTCGTTGGGGCGCTAGTTACCAAGGTTTCTAGAGTCGCCTCGCAGTTTGCGATACATTGGGGCTGACCAATTCGGTTTCGCTTGAGGCGAACTTGGCCGCTCCCGGCACTGCTCCAATTCAGATTGCTCTTGATTCGTCGGCAGCTAGCGCTGATACGGACGAGCTCCTGACCGCGATCTTGCGGTCGTATCCGCGCGCAAGTGATGTGATCTTCTCTCCCGGTCGGGGTCCGCAAGTACAAAGCGAGGGTAAGTTCCTGGCGGTCGAAATTCCGGGCAGCGCCTGCTTGACTGCCGATGACACCCGACGCATCGCTTCTGAGCTGATCGGCAGCAACAAGGCAGCCATTGCCATGCTTCGCGAACAAGGCTATTGCGATCTCTCTTACGGTGTAGCCGGCGTGGCCCGCTTCCGGGTTAACGTGTTCATTCAGAGAAGCAGTTGTGCTGTGGTCATGCGGGTTATTCCGACCGATATACCCGAGCTCAAAGCCCTGGGTACCCCCGAGCAGCTGCGCGATATGGTAAGCCTGTGTAGCGGCCTGGTGCTGGTTACCGGACCGCGCGGTTCGGGAAAATCCTCCACTCTGGCGGCATTAATCAACCACATTAATGAAACCGAGGAGTGCCACATTATCACGGTCGAGGATCCCATCGAGTTCTTGCATATTCACAAGCGGGCCACCGTCCACCAGCGAGAACTCCATAGTGACACTCCGAGCATCTCGCAAGCCCTGCGGGCCGCTTTGCGGCAGGCGTCGAACGTGATCGTGGTAGGGGAACTTAAAGATCATGAGGAGATGGAGTTAGCTCTCGAGGCGGCTGAGACCGGACACCTGGTGCTTTCGACCTTCAACACCCTGACCGCTCCACAAGCGGTCGAACGCTTCGTTTCCGCTTTTCCCGCAGCAGAACAGGCCAACGTGCGCGAGCGCTTGGAACGAATGTTGCGTTACGTAATCTGCCAGCGCTTGATTCGCCGACAGCAGGATAGCAAGCGGGTCGCCGTGTACGAAATTGTGCGCTGCCATCTGCACCTGCCCACGCAAGCATCGGAGCAAGAACAAAATGCGTTGGGGGCAGGAGAATGCAGTCGACTCGATGGCGAACTGGAAGCACTCGTTCGCCAGGGCCAAATCAGTCGCGAAGCCGCTCTCGAACAAGCTTTGGAACCAGCTAAACTTTTACGAAAATTATCCCTCTGTGAAAATCCGCTCACGCGGGACTAATGCCTCGCAGCGCCGGCCCCCTTCGAGCTTCTGCCTTAGGAAGCGAAAGTCAAGTGAGACACCCCTGGCTGCCTGCTATAAACTTCTGGTTTAGCACTGGAGGTCAATGCCTATGGCTCACCCCTATTCTCGTCGTGATTTTTTGGGCTTTAGCGCAATCGCGGCGGGTGCCACTTTCACCCCTAAGACTCAATTTCTCGATTCCGCGTATGACACATCGAGTGACCGGACGGCTCCCAGTGACCGTGTGCGCTTTGGCATTGTGGGCGTGGGAATGCAGGGCAACAGTTTGCTAGCCAACTCCATTCAGTTGCCTGGGGTTGAGTGCGCCGCGGCTTGCGATCTCTATGATGGACGCCACAGCTTAGCGCGGGAGATCGTCAATTCCACCGACTTGCCCGTGACCCGTCGCTATCAGGACCTACTTCAAAACAAAGACATCGACTGCATCATTGCCGCGGTTCCCGATCATTGGCACAAACAGATCGTCATTGATGCCATGAGCGCGGGTAAGGATATTTATTGCGAGAAGCCGATGTCCCATACTCCAAGCGATGGGGTGGAGATGGTGGCAGCCGAGAAAAGAACCGGGCGCATCGTCCAGATCGGATCGCAGCGGGTGAGCTCCGCCCTGCTGACCAAGGCACGAGAACTGGTCGAGCAAGGGACTCTCGGTGATCTGATGATGGTCGAGGCGGTGCTCGGTCGCAATGATCCCAATGGCGCCTGGGAATACCCTCCGCCTCCAGATCTCTCCTCGGAGACGCTTGACTGGGACAGTTGGCAAGGTAACGTTCCTAAACGAGCATTTGATCCTTACATTTTCGCCCGCTGGCGATGCTGGAAAGAATACGGCACTGGGGTCGCCGGAGACCTTTTAGTGCATCTGATCAGCGGCATGCTCTACGTGCTCGGAATCAACAGGCCTCCCACCCGGGCCATGTCCGCGGGCGGCATTTTGCGCTGGAACGACGGGCGTAATATGCCTGACGTGCACGACACTATTTTTGAATATGGCAAGGTTCCCGCGGTCATGAGGTTGAACCTGGGCACCGAGATTCCCGAGAACTATCGCTTCATGGGTTCAAAGGGGCTCATGGAGATTACCGCCCAGCAAATTACCTTCACCCCACAATCAGGGAAGGATGAAAGTCCCAGTTGGTATGCCAATAGCTTTCCGCGCTCTTTGCGCGATGCCTATTTCCAGAAGTGGCATGAAGAGCACGATCCACCGCTTGGTCACGAGCCGGTCACCCAGGCCACCATGGTTCGAGGCGTGAACTACAACGAGCTGAAACCCCATTTATGGAACTTCTTTCAAGCGGTAAGAACCCGACAACCGGTGGTGGAAAATGCGAGCTTCGGCCATAATGCCGCGCTTGCGTGTCATCTGGCGAATGAGTCTTATTTTCGGAAAACTGCAGTGTACTGGGACGAGCGCGCCAATAGCATCAGTAGCTAACGCTGGGGTGTTACGGAGGAGGGATCCGGTAATTGTGGGCCGTGCTGGCGGCTTTGCGCAGTCCCCAGATCGGTGATTTGGTAGTCAGTGTAGTCGATGGTAAGAATCGCTGTGCCTCCCATGCGGATGCGGCTCACGGACCGGCTGTGACGGATGAACCAGAAG
>JAFAPG010000178.1 GCA_019247235.1 Acidobacteriota bacterium | reverse complement strand
GAACGTCCGGGTGACTGCCGTAGACATCGGCGTTCAGCTTCTGCAATAAACTGATCGCTTCGAGATTCTCCTTGCCGCCGTATTTGTTAGCGATCCACTCGCCCGGCTGGCGAGCGTAGTCAAGATAGAGCATCGAAGCAACCGCATCTACACGCAAACCGTCGGCGTGGTACTTGTCCAGCCAGAACAGTCCGCTGGAGAGAAGAAAGCTCCGCACCTCATTGCGTCCGTAGTTAAAAATATTCGAACCCCATTCGGGATGGAACCCTTGGCGCGGGTCGGAATGCTCATAAAGATGCGTGCCATCGAAGTAGGCTAACCCGTGCGCGTCATTGGGAAAATGCGACGGCACCCAGTCAAGGATTACCCCGACTCCTTGCTGGTGGAGATGGTCGACTAGATACATGAAATCCTGAGGCGTGCCGTAACGACTGGTAGGAGCGAAGAACCCGGTTACCTGGTATCCCCAGGAACCATAAAAGGGATGTTCCATCACAGGCAGGAATTGCACGTGAGTAAAGCCCAGGCGGTTGGCGTATTCGGCTAGCCTAGGAGCCAGCTCGCGATAGCTCAAAGAGCGGTTGCCCTCGTCCCAGGCGCGCATCCACGAGCCCAGGTGTACTTCGTAGATCGATATCGGCCGATCACTCCCGTTGCGCTGATTGCGGGACTGCATCCACTCTCGATCGCCCCAGGAA
This sequence comes from Acidobacteriota bacterium, assembly GCA_019247235.1. Lineage (GTDB taxonomy): Bacteria > Acidobacteriota > Terriglobia > Terriglobales > Acidobacteriaceae > Gp1-AA145. The sequence goes on along the minus strand of JAFAPG010000178.1, from coordinate 1,366 downwards.
TAATTGAGGTCCCAGACCAAGGATGCGGTGCGCGGCGGGACCTCGCTTCGCAAGGCAAAGGGATCAGCCTTGTCCACGCTGTAGCCCTGATACTTTGAAGCCACATGGTATTTGTATATCGTGCCCGGCCCAAGATCGGGAATGAAGCCCTCCCAAATGCCCGAGCTGCCACGCGCACGCAAGGGATGGCGACCTTTGTGCCAGCCATTGAAATCGCCGATCACTGCGACCGAGTAGGCATTGGGAGCCCATACCGCAAAATTTGTCCCCTGTCGGCCATCAACCGTCGCTGCATGCGCTCCCAACTTTTCGTAGAGGCGATTGTGATTGCCTTCGTTGAACAGATGGAGATCGTAGTCGCTCAATAGCGAGAACTCGTGAAGCACAGTAAGGTTGTCGAGCATTGGCATGACTAGTTGAATTCCTGTCTCTAACGGTCGAACTCCTGGGTAGGTGAATGGGATGAGCTTTGCGGGCTGCTCTTCCTTGAGATCAGCACCCGGTAAAAGTGTAATTGGCAGATCGCCAACTGGCTATCGAAGCGCGTGCCGAAAGAACTCTGAAAAGTTACACCTGAGTGCACGTGGTCCTACCGTGCGAGATCGATTAGGCGCCTCTTGTATTAGGCGTTTATGATGAGAGGATCCGGCAACGAGTTTCCTCTCCGCCCCCCGCGAGTTTTCCGCAAGGAGCCTGGGATCTCGCGGGTGAGCTGGTTTCCCTTCTCGCATAACTCGGCAGGCAAATCGCCATTCTTCTCGCGCGATGACGTTTGACTTTTCGATGTGCTCAACCAGCCTGTCCCGGTGGACAAACTTTGGGATCGCGGGCGGCGGTCCACGCTTAAATTAGACGAGAGCTGATCAGCTACTGATTGCGGGGCAGCAAGCATGGCAAACTTCTTCGCCACTGGCGGTTCAGGCGACTCGAGATCAGGGGACAACGCGAGTAGCCAGGATAGGAGAGGTCTCTAAGCGCATTCGAATTAAATTTTCGACGCGCGACCAGACGTCAGGATCGCATTCGATGGCGGTATGCCCTTTGAAGAGAAGGCGATCGTACCAGGGGTAAAGGCGACATTCAGCCGGCGCTTTGTCATAGGTTAGACGAAGGTTGCCGAGGATCTTGGTTTTCGAGGAATCTGCTGCCGTGATGGCAGAGCGGCCATGGAGAATGCCGCGCGGCTGATAAAAGTTCATGGCCTCGGCGACATTGGCGGGGATAACCGAGTCGTCCCGGCCATGTTTGGCTATGCTGTCCACCTGAATGGTAAGCGAAACGGGAACACCGTCGCGCTCGAGCTCCCGAGCCAGATAAATAGCCGCCGACGCCCCCCAACTATGACCAAACAGGATCACCCGGGCAT
>JAFAPG010000098.1 GCA_019247235.1 Acidobacteriota bacterium | reverse complement strand
TACGCTCTGTTTCAGTTCCGAAGATCGGCTCACCTCAGTCTATTTGCCCAGTGTCTTCGGACTAAGAACATCAAAATGTACGGTGCTTGGTGGTGCCCTCACTGCGCCGAGCAGAAACAGGAGTTGGGTCACGGCTTTGAATCCGTGGATTATGTAGAGTGCAGCCTCCCGGGAGTGCGTACCGCCACCCAACAATGCAAGCAGGCCCAGATCCAACATTTTCCCACCTGGGAGTTTGCCGATGGATCGAGAATGGAAGGAGTTCTGTCGCTTGAGGAGCTCAGCAAAAAATCTGGGTGCAGATGGCCATGACGCCAAGCTCGTCAGCACCCCTCCGTGCCGCTAGTCACGGGCGCTGGACCTCCGCTATTGCCGCGCTAGCGATTGCAGGAGTCTTGGTATCGGCGATCTCTCTTTATCAGCACTTCAGCACGACAAAAACGTCGTTCTGCGATATCGGCGATTCGTTTAATTGCGATTTGGTGAACCGCAGCGCCTACTCGACAGTATTCGGAGTTCCTGTTGCCTTGATTGCCCTGTTCGGTTACCTGCTGCTTTTTTCACTGGCAACCATCTATCGGGAAAAAGCCGAAACTCCCCTGTTGCTGGCTATTGCTTCGCTTCTCGGCATGAGCTTGGCATCTTATCTTACCTACATTGAGGCTCGCGTGCTTCGAGTGTGGTGCATTCTGTGCTTGAGTTCGCTCGCCTTGATCCTGGCCATCGCCATCGTAAGTGCCGTCATGGCCACAAAAAGCAGCAGGTCGAGTTGATCTATCGTCCTGCTCCATATGATTCCTGGGCGGTCAAGTCAGGTGACGGCGATGGCGCCGTGAACCATTTTCCCAGCTACTTTTAGGAGTTCGGGCAGCAGAACGAGAGAAGCGGAGAGGTAGAAAAAAAGAAGAGCGGGAGTCGGGATCCCGCTCGGCTGCGCGCTTGCTAGAATCTCTCCTACTTGCCCCCGAATCCTGCCGCTTGCATGGAGTTTTTGGACATGTCGCTGGTTGACGAGATGCCCTGCATGCGCAACTTGAAGTCGTCGGCGTTGGAAGCGTTCTCGAGCGCGGTTTCGTAGTTAATCAATCCGGCTTGGAATAAGTCCCAAAGGGATTGATCGAAGGTCTGCATGCCGTATTGCGAAGTACCGGCGGAAATCGCATCCCGGATGGCGCGGGTTTTCTCGGGCACCAGGATACATTCCCGAATATAGGCAGTGTTGATCATAACTTCGACGGCGGGAACCCGCCCTTCTGCGTCGCTTCGCTTCACCAGCCGCTGGCTGATGACGGCACGCAGAACGGCTGCCAGTTGCAGCCGAATCTGTTTCTGCTCAGGCGGGGGGAAGACGGCGATAATGCGGTTGATGGTTTCAACCGCATCCAAAGTGTGCAGGGTGGAGAACACCATGTGACCGGTCTCGGAGGCGTGCAGCGCGGTGCCGATGGTTTCCATGTCGCGCATTTCGCCCACCAGGATGACATCTGGATCTTGACGCAAGGAGGCTCGCAGAGCTGCAGAAAAACTCGGCGTATCAACCTCCACTTCACGTTGGTTGACATATCCCTTCTTGTCGCGATGCAAAAATTCGATTGGGTCTTCAATGGTGATGATATGTTCGGCTCGAGTGGAGTTTACCCGATCAATCATCGCCGCCAGCGTGGTGGACTTTCCGGAGCCGGTGACGCCGGTAACCAGCACCAGCCCACGTGGCATCTCGCAAATCTGCTCGATGACTCGTGGCAAATAGAGCTCATCGAGAGCACGAATCTTAGTGGGAATAACACGCAGCACTAAGCCCACGTTGCCCCGTTGTTGAAACACGTTTACACGGAAACGTCCCAATCCGGCCACGCCATACGCCATATCAATTTCGCTGGTTTCTTTAAATTTCTGTTTCTGGCGGGCCGACATCATACTAAAGGCCATCGTCAGCATGTCTTCGGCGGTGATACGCGGTTGGTCGGTCAGGGGAACCAACTCGCCATCAATTCTGAGATGGGGATAATTGCCCACCTTAAGGTGCAAGTCAGAAGCGCGCCGCTCCATGGCAGTGCGCAGTAGGTCATCAATATGCATTCGCCGGTCCTTGGGAAGCTACTTTGTATGATGACCTGAACTGGTAATTGTCCCAAGATGACCTAGGTAATCGACACCCTTTGCCTGGCCGGTGCTTGGCGAACCCGAGCGCAACCGAGAGCGTCTCGATGGGCTTCGGACGCAGCCGGAAGCGCTCGGTCTCGCGGCGCAGAACCCAGGGTGCGGTCCGAGCGGTTCGTCTTGAAGCATCAGCTCAAGCGATAGGGAGCTTCGGTCTCCTCGGTAATTTGGGCGACCGACTCTTGTCCGCGGGTGTGCGGTGCGCAGCACCTAGCCCGGATACCTCCCAGGCGGCAGGGTAACGGGATCCAGCCTCGACCAGGTTGGCAATTTCCTTGACCGATCGAATGCCACCGCGGGCACCAGGCGCGGTGCAATTGAGGCCCGCGGCAGCGCAGGCGAATTCGAGTTGACGTTGAAGGGGCCAGTCCTGGAGCAGGCCATAAATGAAGGCGGCGTGAAAAATATCTCCCGCTCCGGTAGTGTCGATGACGGCAACCTGGTAGGCGCGTGCATAGTGAAAGCGTTCTCCATCCCAAGCCAAAACACCCTCCGTGCCGAGGGTAGCCCCCGTTAGGCGACATCGAAAGCGGCGTTTGAGCAGCGGCAGGGACTTGTCAAGCCGGGGTTCCCCGAGTAAACGCTCAGGGAAGTCTCGGCTCACGATGAGGTAATCGACACTCTCGAGCAGCTCTCCGACCCCACGATACGGCTCATCTAAATCGGCCACCACGGGAATGGCGGCTTGTTTCGCCCACCTGGCTGCCCTGACGGCAGCCGCCGTATCGTAGCCGTCGACATGCAGCAGGCGGGCGTTGACGATCCACTCGCGACGCAGATCTCGGGCAGATACAGCTAGTTGCTCAGCCCGTTTCCACAGCACGGTTCTTTCACCCTCGCCGTCGACCAGAATGAAAGCTTGTTGGCTCGAACAACCGGGCGCGACGAGAAGCCGAGCTTCAACTCCGAGGCCTTCGAACTCCTGCCGATGAATCCGGGCGGCTAGATCATCGCCTATCTTTCCCACATAACGCGTGCGCAACTGCCAAGTTTGACAGGCGATAATGGCGGTTGCCACTTGGCCGCCAGGCAGAACCCTGGCAGAAGTAAATTCCGTTTTGGAACCAGAAG
>JAFAPG010000581.1 GCA_019247235.1 Acidobacteriota bacterium | reverse complement strand
AGCTCAAGCGTTTGGGGAGTCCCAATTTTTCTAATTTGCCGATAAATGCGCCGAAATGCCCCTTCCACACGCTCCAGCAAGATGGACAGATGACGCTGGTGAATCCGAAGAACCGGGTCAATTATGAGCCGAATTCCTGGGGAGGTGCTGCAGGAGGACCCCGCGAAGTGCCGGATCGGGGATTTCACTCCTATGCCACTGAAGAAGCAGGTCCGAAGGTGCGCATGCGGGCCGAGACTTTTGCCGATCACTACAGTCAGGCGCGGCAGTTCTATATCAGCCAGACCGCCATCGAGCAAAGTCATATTGCCGCGGCGTTCGTCTTTGAACTCAGCAAGGTGGAAAACCCTGAAATTCGAAGTCGAATGGTGTCCCACCTGCTGAACGTAGACAAGCAATTAGCAGAAACTGTCACTGCACAGCTTGGTCTTCCAAAAATACCCAAGACTGCAGAGCCGGCGATTCCGCCGCGTACCGATCTGCCCTCATCCCCGCCGCTGAGTATTCTGCGGAATTCCCTCGCCACATTCGAAGGCCGCAAGCTCGGGGCACTGGTGACGGACGGGATTGACGGCGCTTTGATCACCGCTCTTAAGCAGGCGCTCGAAAAAGAGCATGCGACTCTTGAACTCATTGCACCAACCATCGCAGGAGTTCAAACCAGCGATGGCTCACGGATTGAAGCTCAACAGAAACTCGAGGGTGGCCCTTCGGTGCTTTACGATGCAATTGCAATTCTGCTGTCCGCAGCAGGAGCTGAAATGCTGGTCGACCAGCCGGCTGCCCGTGATTTTGTCGCCGATGCCTTCGCTCATGCGAAGTTCATCGCTTATACCGAATCCGCCAAACCCCTGCTGACTAAAATCGTGGGGGCCGATAATTTCGACGAAGGTTTCATTGAAATCAGAGAAAGCAAGGACTTTTCCCAGTTTGTTCAAGCTTGCCGGAAGCTGCGCTTCTGGGAACGACAAACCGGGCATTCCAACGAAAGCGCCAAGACCAATTAATGTTGCTCCTCCTGATCATCGTACTTGTTCTATTATTCGGCGGCGGAGGCGGCTACCGATCCTACCACTATGGATACCGGGACCCGCTAGGCGGGATCGCGTGGCTACTCGTAATTCTCTTAATCATTTGGCTGGTAGCGGGCGGCGGCCTCGGTCACCCGGTTTACGTTCAATGAGGTGTCTTTGATTTCGCGCGTGCCGTTATCGTGACGCACTAGTTAGATTTAATCTTCTCGACTTCGTCGAGTGAACCTCATCAGCTCCTCGGATCATAAAAGCTTTATGCTGCAGGAGACTCTCTTGTGATTGGGGAGCTCATGCGCGGCCTATGTCGCGCGGCCGATTCTCCGTCATGCGAGTGAGGGACCTTAGGCCGTCTTTGCCGCCCGCCAGCACCGGCGTATTGTCTTTTTTCACTATGATATTCGGACCACACACCGTATAGGCCAGATTCACCTCGATGACGTGGCCGATAACTAGCCCATCGAACAGCATGCATAAGTGCTGCGAGGTGCTGCTTGACCATGTACGGCGTGAACTCGCTGGGCGAAGCAGTGACATCAGGTGCGTCTTGCGCGTGTGGTCGGTTGTTGAGCTGGTGGCGAAGAACTCGAAAACGCGCTTGCCGGCCTTTGGCGTCAGGGCGAAGAGCTGCGCCAGAAGAAACATGGCCGGCAGGGCAGGGGGGAGGAGAGTGTTATAAAGGCGTTATCACGCACTAAACGACAGGGCGATTCATTACTTCCTGTCTACCTTTCACAATCAGGTCGACCGTGGCATTTTTGACTATGCGAGTTTGGAGACTGCCGCGCCCCCAGGGAATAGACCCTCATCGCTCAGGCGGTCAATAGACGCTCGTCACTGCCGCCAGCAACTTTCGTGGAATAAAGTACCTGCCTGAACCCTGAAAGGCAAAAAGCTAAAAAGTACTCCTACCAATATTTGTTCATGATGCTGATAACGACAATATCGAAGCCAAGCTTCTTAAAGCTAAAGCTGTTACCTGAGGTACACTAGTTGCTCTAGACCTATTCATTGCACCTCCATCTAGCCTGGCGGGGCCGGAAAGGGGACCTCGGCCTGCCGATTAAAATAAGCCGCTCTCCTGCGCCTACAGGAGAGCGGCTACACATAGGAACACAGCCCGAGCGACCCACCGATCATCGTTAACTGCCGGAGTAAAGGGCTTATTATATTCTTATTATTGCGTTACTCCTTCACTTCCTTTGAAAGATCGTAGAGTAATGAGCTCTCAAGCGGATTCGAGCGAGGCAAAAAACATCGCCGAGTACATAGATATGCTGAAGGATCAGATACTGGCGCGCTGGCGAGAAGGCGTGCGACGCGATCCGGAGCATGCGGCGCTGATCCGTAAGCTGGACGATCAGGAACTACAGGACCATCTGCCCGCGCTGGCCGATGAGGTGATTAAATTCCTCCGCGGCACACCGGCTGAAGACCTTGATGAAGACGCCGCCCGGCACGGCCGGCAACGGCGCGCGCTGGGCTATTCGGTGGTTCCGATGGTGCGCGAGCTGCAGATCTTCCGCCGCGTGCTGACCGACATGGTTCATGAAATTGTGGGGGTAAACGCAGAGCAGGTCGAGCGGGCGCGCAATCTCATAATTGATATCGTCGACCGCAGTACGAACATCTCGATCCTGCAGTATACGCTGGCCGCTGAAGAGGAGCGCAATTCGGCGCAAGGCGAAGCGCGGGAATTGCACGAGCAGCGCGACCACTTTCTGGTAACGCTCTCCCACGAGTTGCGCAATCAGATCTCACCCATTCTGCTCGGCGTTAGGTTGCTCAAAGATTTGCAATCCTCTGACCAGCGAATGCAAAGAGCCGTGGCGGGGATTGAGCGGCAGGCGCAGCATCAAGCCATCCTTATCAACGACCTTCTGGACATCAGCCGCTTCCGCTACGGCAAACTGCAACTCGAACGCGAGAAGCTCGACCTGCGAGTACCCATACGGCATGCCCTGGAGACGTTCCAGAGGGATTTCTCCGCCAAACAGTTGAAGCTTGAAGTTGGGCTCCCTGAGCGCCCGCTATTCGCCTGCGCCGACGAAGCGCGCATCGCCCAGGTGCTTATCAACCTGATCAGCAATGCGATCAAATTCACGGCCTCCGGCGGAATTGTCAGGGTCAGCCTGGGCAAACAGGCCGGCGTGGCGGTTGTGACCGTACTGGACACTGGTGCTGGGATCGACCCGGAGATATTGCCGGAGCTCTTCACGATGTTCTTCCAGGCCAACGAACCCTCCAAGGCGGTGAATGCTGGCCTCGGGGTTGGACTGGCGCTCGCTAAGGTGCTGACCGAGATGCACGGCGGCATGATCGAGGCCTATAGTGAGGGCAAGGGCAAAGGCGCCCAGTTCATGGTACGCCTGCCCATCATTGCCGATGCGGCAGAAGAGAAATCGACGTCAGCGAACAGGGTGCTGGTGGTTGACGATAATCCGGACCACCTTGAATTGCTGGCCGACTTGCTCAAGCTGCGCGGTTACGAGGTGCTCCAGGCGCGCGACGCCTCCGAGGCGTTGCGCCTCGTCCTGGAGCATAAACCGCATGCCTGCGTGATCGACATCCGCCTACCCGGTATGGATGGATTCGAGCTTGCGCGAAAGCTGCGGGAAATTCCCGAGGCGCGTGACTCTCGGCTGGTCGCGGTTACAGGCTTTGGCACCGCGTCGGACAAGGAGGTTTTTGCGGCAGCCGGCTTCGATCACTATTTTTCCAAGCCTCCCAATATTGATGAGCTTAACCGGGTTTTAACCAAACATTAGAGAATCCCATTTCCGACCGGACACCTTAAGGGCTTTTTTCGCCGTTGCGGCGGCACGGGCTGGATCGCTGGTGGTAGAGCTATTATTTGAGCTTTGCATAATATTGCGACGGCACAGGCTATGATTAGCGCTCCTGGAGCGGCTGGAAAGCCGTTCCATCTGTCACTATGATCTGCAAGTCTCAAATAAGTACCGGGCAATTGATATACAAATATACGCTAGGCAAAGATACCAACAGATTTGGCCTGATTTTCCAAGCGTTTTACGCTCTCAATGGAATTCTTCGATTCGTGCGAAACCGAGAAGCAGCTGCAGTTCTCAACCCGAACTGTCCGTAGCATGAGGCGATCTCACTGAATACCCATTGCTGCTGCATAAAGGGTCTCTAACTGCGGACTTGGCAAGGGGCTCCCGGAACCCCCACTTATGTGAACCAGTGCGCTGCCCTGCGCTTTGCCGTTAACGCTGATTTTCCTTTGTGCTCTCCGGGTTTCGGTGCTATCAACGCCCGTTTTTCAACAGGGGTATTTTCAGGGGGTGGTTATGGGCACGTTTCTAGTTCAGATTGATGACGACTTATTTCAGCCTGCCACCACTTGGAACCTCGCGAAACAAGAGGTCTCCGGCGTCGCGCGACCAGAAGAAACCACTTGGCATAACCCTACTGTGCAAGAGACGGTTATCAAGATGGCACTGAAGCAGACCGGTATGAAGCGCGTTACGATAAAGTTGATTGAAGAGCCTAGGCCTGAAGTATGGCGTGTCAAAGCAGCAAAAGGCTCAACACCGACCGGTCTCTAATTGCGGACTTGGCAAGAGGTTCCTGCAAAAGCTGCTCGTTAACGGCGCGCGCCAGTGTTCCTGACCCGAGCCGTTTCGAGCAGGCGAGTTAACGATCCCATCCGCACCGGCCTCAGCCAGTGCGAGCATCAAAAAATATCTCCATGCAGGGGGCAGTGGTCTCTTCGCGGTCTGATCGGCACGAT
>JAFAPG010000529.1 GCA_019247235.1 Acidobacteriota bacterium | reverse complement strand
CAGAGACCAGTGAACAAGCTGTGCGCACCAGCGCACACCCCGGTGCTAAGCTCGGACTGGGCAGCTCGACAACCTCGACTTCCCCCGTTCGACTGTCCAGCAGCACCTGTCTCATGCCGTCGCCGCTTGCTCAAAGGGCATAAACTCAAGCGCGGGCTCTTCTCCTGCGCCGTCGAGGAACGTTTCCATCCAGATTTCCAGGGTGAGCAGCTGCCAGATCTGCATGGACCAGTCTGCCCGTCCCGCTCGGTGTTCTTCGACGAGTGATCGTACTTTTTGTGCAGAGAACAGAGCCCGTCGGCGAATCTGTGATTCCGACAACAGATCGTCCACCATTTCTCTGAGTTCGTGGGCGAGCCAGTAATCCACGGGAGCGGCAAAGCCCGCCTTAGGCTGCATGAGAACTGCTCGTGGCAAATGGTCCTGCAGGGCTTTGCGAAAAATGTATTTCGTTTGCGCCGGGAAAGCAGTTTTCAGCTTCTGAGCCGGCGATACGTTCCAGGCGACGAATTCCGCCAGCTCACGATCGAGAAATGGCACTCGTACCTCGATCGAATTCGCCATGCTCATCTTGTCGTTGTAAGTTAAGTTCAGACTCGTCATGAAGATCTTGGTGTCAACATAAAGCATTTGGTTCAAGAAATCCGCGTGTTTTACCCGTTCAAAGGCCTGGCCATAGGGGGCGGTAGGATCGATAGAGTTGAGTTTCTCGCTTATTTCCGGCACATAGAGGTTTGCTTTCTGCCTACCATCCAGGTAGGTGCAATCCATAATGAAGCGTTCTCGGGCGGGAAGCGATCCGCTGCGCGCCATCTTTTTGAGCAGGCGCACACGTCCTTTCAGCCAACTGTCGCGCACATGGGGCAAGTAGGACATTGCCGGCTCGATGACCGCTTGGCGTAATACGGTGGGAACCCGCTGGTAGGTTTGTGCCCAGTAATGGGCCGCGTGCCGCCGATAGCCAGCAAACAGTTCATCTCCTCCAACTCCGGACAGCAGAACTGTGCTGTCGCGCCGAGCCTCACGGCACACCAAGTAGGCAGCAATCACGGCGGGATCGGCCAAGGGCTCATCCAAATGCCACAGCAACCTCGGTAGCAGGTCGACGACATCCGGTTCAACCATCAGAAGATGGTTTTCGCTGCCCAGCTGGCGCGCCAAATTTGCCGCGACCGCAGGGTTGTCCAGGGTGTTTTCTCCGATTCTGTACTTGGGAGGAAAAGTAACGGTGTAGCTGCGGACCGGTCGATTCGTGGCTTGGGACATGCACGCCACAATGCTCGAGGAATCCAGTCCGGCACTGAGAAAGGCACCGATTGGGACATCACTGACCATCTGTTGCCGAACCGAACGCTGAAAGAGATAGTGGATTTGTTCCACCAAATCTTCCTCACTGCGTGCAAACTGAGCGCCCTTCTCGGGAAAATTCAAATCCCAATAGCAGGAGATCTTCAGCTCGTCACCGGCAAAGACCGCGTGATGGCCAGCCGCGAGCTTGTGAACTCCAGAAAACATGGTCTTCGGCTCTGGCACCCAGAGAAAGGTCAGATATTGATGTAGGCTCTCGAAATCAAGCGCCGGTCCGATACACGGGATCTTCAATAAGGCTTTCACTTCCGAGGCAAATGCCAGACGTCGACCGTCGTGCCAGTAATACAGAGGTTTCACGCCAAAATGATCGCGGGCGAGAAAAATCGTTGGTTTCGAGCAACGCAGGTCACAGATGGCGAATGCGAACATTCCATTGAGACGCTCAACGCAGCGCTCTCCTTCTTCCTCGTAGAGGTGTAGAACCACCTCGGTGTCGGTGTTGGAGGTAAAGCGATGTCCTCGATTCATCAACTCTTGCCGCAGAGACGCGTAGTTGTAAATTTCCCCGTTGTAAGTTATCCAAATGCTCGCGTCCTCGTTGCTCATGGGCATGTGCCCGTCGGCGGTGAGATCGATAATTGCTAGCCGTCGGCTGCCCAGACCTACGTAGGTGCCGTCAGGACCGCGCCATTCCCAAAGACCGAGATCGTCGGGACCGCGATGCGCCTGAATAGCGCTCATTCGTTCGAGCACATCACGATCGCCGGTGTTCACGATGCCGCTTATTCCACACATAACAATAGTGACCCGTGGCTATGCCGCGCCTGGATATTGAAATCGCACCCCTTCAGCGATCTTACCGTGAACCTTTTCTCGATCCCGCGGTAGGAATCAAAGGTCACAATGGGGGAGACAAGAGTTCGCTGGTTTAGGCAGTGATAGAGTGAAGCTCACACCAACGCTCAAGAACGTACAGCGACCAGGGACGGCTCCAGGAGCTTCTATACCCTTCAAAGTCTTGCCATACTCCGGCGACAGCCTGCGGCTGCAATAGTTTGCCTAGAGGGCCGGAGCCTAGATTTTGCAGACCGGTCTTGACCTCAACCCGCAACTGCCCCCGCAGCCACTGTTCCAGGGGTAAGGTAAATCCCTTCTTGGCTCGACGCAGGAAATTCGCCGGCATCATGCCCGCAAGCGACCTCGCCAAGAGCGGCTTCGGAGTTTTCCCGTGAAGCTTCCAATTTCCCGGTATGGCCATCAGTCTTTGCGCCAGATGATGATCGGCTAACGGCACCCTCATTTCTAAGCCATGGGCCATGCTCATCACGTCGCTATCACGCAGCAAGGTGTTCGCCATGTAACACCGGCTCTCAAGAAAACAGACGCGGTTGATCGAATCGAATGCACAGCTCGTTTCCAGGCAGTCGCGAAGGCGTTGGGTAAAACGTTCGCATTCGCGCTGCTCAACGCCGGATAACAGTGCATCCTGCTGGCGGGGAGAAAACAACATTCGTACCACAAAATAGGGGTGGATTAGATCGTTCTTTAGGCTGGTCAAGGCGGCAAGCTTTCTGTGCTGATCTGTCTCTCGGGCAAATAGCCCAATCAGCTGCGAAAGCAGGCCTCGAGCAGGGCGAGGCAGCTTATTCCAGTTTTTCAGGAATCGTTCCATGCGCGGAATTGTGCGGAAACTCGAATAGCCGGCAAAGAGTTCGTCGCCGCCCAGTCCGGAGAGCGCAACCTTGATGCCCGCGGCTCGCGTCTTTCCGGAGAGAAGATAGGTATTCAACCCATCTACCGTGGGCTGGTCCATAGCCCTGAGGGTTGCGGGAATCGTTTCGCGCGCCTCCTGCTCCGAGATCAGCAGTTCATGATGTTCGCTGCCCAGAGTCTTGGCGACAAGACGCGCATAATCCCCTTCACTGTACTCCGGCTCGTTAAATACCAGAGAGAAGGTTTTCAGGCTGCGCAGCTTGCGGGCCAAAACCGCGGCCACTACGCTTGAATCGATGCCACCCGAAAGAAACACCCCTACCGGCACATCGCTAACCGTTTGCAACTCGACCGAGTGCTCCAGCTCAGCGCGTAGCTCAGTTTCGACCTCCCGCCGCCTGGCCGCAGTGGGGCGATACTGGACCTCCGAGGCACTGCCGAGTTCCCAATATTTTTGCAGCCGCATGCCGCTCGGCTGCCAGGTTAGAAAATGGGCAGGCGGTAGTGCCAAGACGCCTTCGATCAGGGTTAACGGATCATAGACCGAACCGAATGCTAGGTAATTAAGGAGGCCGGCGCGATCAATACGGCGCGCCACCAGCCCGGTCGTCAGCAAGGTTCGAACTTCGGAAGCGAACAGAAAATAGCCGTCTCGACTGGCGTAGTAAAGAGGCTTCACCCCCATGGGATCGCGGGCTAAAAAGATGTGGTTTCGTCGATTATCCCAAACGGCAAAAACGAAAATCCCGCGCAGCTTTGGCAGGCAAGCCTCGCCCCAGCGCCCGTAGGCGCGAAGTAGAACCTCGGTGTCGGAATGGCCGGAGAACCTGATTCCCGCCCTCTGGAGTTCTTCGCGAATCTCACGAAAGTTATACAGTTCTCCGTTGTAGACCAGCCAATTTCCAGTCTCTCGATCCTCCATGGGCTGATGGCCCAGCGGCGATAGATCAAGAATTGCCAGACGTCGGTTACCTAGGCCAATTTCGACGGGCGCCGGAGACTGTTTCCGAAGGATAACGGTGCCTGAATCATCCGGCCCGCGATGGGCGAGCGAGCGCGTGGCCAATTGCAAGCGCTCGTCCTCTACCTGCCCACGATCAGCAACAATTCCTACAATTCCGCACATAGGTCCTGACTTGTGAAGAGACAACCGTTTCGAGACCGGGATCAGCCGACTGACCGCAGTTCAGAACCTGGCCCCGTCGAGGGAGATTCCTTTTCAGAGTTCAAGCCGTTCAGGTCCTGCGAACATTGACGTTGGTATTTCAGCTCCCATCGTTTGACTACCTTGAATTCCTCAAAGATGGCATGCATGAGGCAGAAAACAAAGCCGCGCTCACCGTCAAGGAACCCGAGACGCACAAAATAGAGGTAAGTAAAGAAAATCACGGACCGACCGGGCAGGTAAGGCCATATCCTGTCTTTGATGAAGCGCTTGCGTTCGCACTGGCTGCCGAACAGGCGAGCTTTAAGTTGCCGCTCCTTCCCGCCCTGAGGAGCCACCGGCAGAGATCGCGTCTCGTAACTCGAGTAGCGATTGTGCTTGTCAATCCAAGCTTCCAGCCCGCGTAGGTCTTCGTGGATCAGGTCATGATGGCAATACTCGGCGCGTCCGTTGAGCACGAGATGCTCATCGACTTCACGAGCTTCATAGCGTCCGAGCGAGTGACGAAAAAGCCGCAGATTCCAGCTTGGATACCATCCACAATATCGGATCCACTTACCGTAGAAGATGAAACGGCGATTCAGATAAAAGCCTGCGGCCGTCGGTTTGCTCCTAAGCATTGCCGTAATTTCATCGCGTAGTTCCCTGCTCAGGCGCTCGTCGGCATCGAGAATGAGAATCCAGTCATTAGCTATGTCCAAGTTGTCTAGCGCCCAATTCTTCTGGCGGGCATAGCCTTCGAATCGATGCTGCACAAAATGCGCGCCAAAACGTAAGGCAATCTCCCGAGTTCGGTCCTGACTAAAGGAATCGACCACCAGGATTTGTGATGCCCAACCGGCGACGCTTTCGAGACACCTGACCAAGTGGATTTCTTCGTTCAAGGTAGGCACAAGGACGGAGATAGGAGTAAGCCTCATCAGGCCTGAACTGGCGCTCCTGTCCCGCTGTTCTCGCTGGGGAGACGAGGTTGTTCTGTCAGCGCCTCGATGAGGGTGCGAACGTGTTCCGACCAAGAGAAATTCCCGACCTGCCTTTCCGCCGATTCCCCGAGAGTTCGCCTTAAACCGGCATCGTCCATTAGAAGTTGAATCTGATTGGCGCAATCCCCATCATCGAACGGCCGGAAGTAAAGTGCCGCTCTACCGCACAGTTCTCGGTTCACGGGAACGTCGGCGGCAACGATCGGCAAACCTGAGGCCATGGCTTCGACCAACGGATGCCCAAAAGATTCCGCGACGGAGGGATAAACGAAGATATCTGCGTTCTGGTAAAGCGCATCAAGAGAGGGGCCGCTCAGCTTGCCCACGAGATTCAGAAGGCCGACCTGCTGCAATTCGGTGGCTAAACGATGATCCTGGCAACGAATCGAATTAGTCAAACCTTGCCAAGCTGGATCCGCTGTCGTGGTCAACTTGAATTGGCGAGCGATCTTCTTCAGCCGCACCAGAGCTCGAAATAGTGTCCCCAGATTCTTGTGTTCGGCATAAAGCGAGGTGAACAACAGCCTGACGACATCATGTTCGCCTCGAGCGGCTCGCGCCGAGCAGAACCTCTTGCGGTCGACGCCATAATGGCTGACTCGCCAGGAGGGAATGTCCAGGGCCCGAGCCATTTCGTCTGCCATTGCCTTCGACGGTATTAAAACCAGGTCCGACGCTTTGATCGAGCGACAAACCAATGACCGGCGAAGTGCCTCCGCCCCACGTCTCACCCAAGATTTCTGCGGCAGGATTCGTTCTCGGTATAGAGAGGAGAAGTACAGGCTATTGCGCACCAAGAGCACCTGCCGGCAGGGACAAAAGAAGCTGGCAAAGTTGGCGGTCGAAAACAGTGCGTCAATGCGCTCTCGGCGGATGATCCTGGGCAGCTCGACTTGATCGAACCAAAGCCGTCGGGCAACGGACCCATCCCCGATCGGGTGAGCGATTGCCCGAATATTCGGGGCCAGATATTTGATGGCGCGAGCTTGAGTCGCGGGAAGCAAAAACAGAAACTGGTGCTGGCGGTCATTTCCCAATTCGCGGGCAATCGAGTGGAGATAATTTGCCGCTCCTCCCATCTTCGCCGTGACTGCACTGAGCAAGATACGCATTCCATTCAGGCTTGGTCGCTTTTTCCAGGACGACCTGCTTAGTAACCACATAACAGAGTTCAGCCATCGCGCCTATTGCCATTTCGATACCCTCGGGACCAGAGCTGTTGATTACCACTCATGGTTAATAATGTCGGTCAGAGAACGATGAAGCCGCGCCCTCATTTCGTCTTAGTGACCTCCGGGTTGGGGTCGGCATGCGGAGGCATCGGCGTGGTCTCGCAGATGATTGTTTCGGCCTTGACCCCAGCCTGCCAGGTTTCACTTTGGCGCCACCATATAGGATTGGCGCGGCCGTTGCGGACCGTACTTCTAGCTGCCCGCGCTAGCTTGGCGGGAGTTCGCGCTCTCACGTTCATTTTTTACGAGCATCTACACTTGGCAGTTCTCCACCAGGTTATCCCTAGACTGAATGGCTTACCTTACGGGGTGTTTCTGCATGGCATGGAAGCCTGGACGCCGGTGGTGGGGAAACGCCGACAGGCACTCTTGAGAGCCAACATTCTGCTTGCCAACTCTGAAACAACAGTGCGGAAGGCCAGAGCGGCAAATCCCTGGCTTCCAGAGATCAAAATCGTATGGCTCGGCGTACCCCGGCGGGATCACCCCGCGCGGCCCGGCGAGCTGCCCCCTCATGGCATAACTGTAGGACGAACGGTCTCGACTGAGCGCCTCAAAGGCCATGATCGAGTGCTGGATGCCTGGCCGCTCATTGTCAGCGGCGTGCCCGATGCCCGCCTCACGATCGTTGGTTCGGGAAATGATTTGCAGCGTCTCAAAAAACGTGCGCAGAAAGAACAGCTCGGAGGAGTTGATTTTACTGGACGAATTGGCGACCCCGCCCGTAACCAACTTTATTTACGCAGCCGATTGTTATTCTGCTTGTCCCAACAAGAGGGCTTTGGCCTAGCCGCCGTCGAAGCAGCTGCCTCGGGAATTCCAATTCTGGCCCTCGCCGGCACAGTCATCGAGGAACTCTTCCCTGCCGGCAATGGGGTAGTACAAGTGGTCGACCTTCGTCCTGAAAGCATCGCCCAAGCCGCCATTCCCGTATTGACCGACTCTGGTTTGGCTAACCTCTTAGGCGCGGCGGCGCGCAAGCGCGTAGCGGCTTGCTTCACAGAAGATCATTTCCAAAGCCGCTTTCGCGCAGCAATATCGCCCTTTCTCGACTGAATTGTGCAAAACGTCAGCCAGACGGAAACGTTTTCAATACTTGGCAAGCGGTTCACGCGCCCTCAATAATTCTATCGATCGATCCATGCCATCCCCCTGTCGCTTACTGATCATTAGTTCGCATCCCATTCAGTACCAAGCACCCATGCATCGGGCACTGTCGGCGCATGGAGACATTGATCTTACGGTTTTGTTTTGCTCGGACTGGGGAGTGCGCGCCTACCGCGACCCCGGATTCGGTCGGGCCGTGCAATGGGACACGCCACTGCTTGAGGGCTACCGATATCAGTTTCTGCATAACTGGAGCGTGCGTCCAGGACTAGACCGCTTCTGGGGCGTGATAAACCCAGACGTGATCAAGGCCATCGCTAGCCGTCGCTATGACGCTATTCTGATCTACGGATGGGCACGAGCAACCAATTGGCTGGCCTGGCTTGCGGCGGTAGCAACCCGTACGCCCATCATCCTCCGGGGCGAAAGCAATCTGTTGAACTCCTCACCGCCCATCAGGAAGATGATCAAAATTGCCGTTCTCAAAACCCTGTTCTCGTTGACGGCAGGGTTCTTAAGTATAGGACGCTACAACACAGAGTTTTATCGCCGTATGGGTGTGGGAGCTGAAAA
This sequence comes from Acidobacteriota bacterium, assembly GCA_019247235.1. Taxonomy (GTDB): domain Bacteria; phylum Acidobacteriota; class Terriglobia; order Terriglobales; family Acidobacteriaceae; genus Gp1-AA145. The sequence continues at coordinate 578 of JAFAPG010000529.1, read as the reverse complement.
AATATACCTCGGTCCTTATGCGGTGGACAATGAGTTTTGGCAGGCGCAAGCCGAGAAGCTCTGCGCCTCCCGGTCCGGGCTCAAACGGCAGCTCGGATTTGCAGAGGAACTCCCTCTCATTCTCTTCTGCGGAAAGCTGATCGAGGTAAAGCGCCCGTTTGACCTTCTCCTGGCCTTCGAGCGAATTTCAAGAAAGCTGGCGTGTGGCTTGGTATTTGTAGGCGACGGAATTCTGAGTGCTAGGCTAAAAAAATACGCCCGTGAACACAACCTGCTGAATACTCGATTCCTGGGCTTTAAAAACCAGACTGAGATGCCTTCCTTCTACGCGGCCGCCGACATTTTCGTCTTGCCCTCGGCAAACGAGCCCTGGGGGCTCGTAGTCAACGAAGCTATGTGCTTCGGTTTGCCGGTTGTTGCTGCAGATAAAGTGGGGGCGACGGCTGATTTAGTGCGCGACGGAGTGAACGGTTTCGTCTACCCGGCGGGGGACGTAGATCGACTGGTCGAGTGTGTTGAGCGATTGCTGATCAACCCCGCTCTGCGTATGACTGCGGGAGAGGCGTCAAGGCGGCTCA
>JAFAPG010000572.1 GCA_019247235.1 Acidobacteriota bacterium | reverse complement strand
CTAGAAATCTTCGGCGTTCTTGCGTAATCTATTCGAAATGTCTCCGGTTCGGCGCGGCTTCACCTGAATGCAAACTCCTGAGCACCGTGTGTGGTCTCCACCCCAACCACTCGAACAGGAGAATGATGATGCTTCGCATATGGGCACTAGTTTGGCTTCTCTCGGCTGCGGTTAGCTCTCCGGCTCTGGGGCAGACCACTCGCCACTTCACCTTTCATTATCGCTTCCAGGTAAAAGGCATAACTCCCAACCAGCGCGTGCGGGTCTGGTTTCCGGCCGCCCATACCGATGCTTATCAAGAAGTCCGGGTCATCTCAGCCGGAGGCGATTTACCGCTCAAGCGTACGCGTGAAGCACGTTTTCTTAATGAAATGTACTTTGCTGAGTCGACAAAGCCCCGATCAAGCGATCTCCATTTCGAAGTGGTATACGACGTAGTTCGCCATGAACATCTCAGCTGGGGATTGAGCCGGCCTCACCTAAAGGCCGCATCCCTCGATAAAGGTGATAGCGAACGTTATCTCGGTCCTGACCGCCTAGTTCCGATTTCTGGACTCCCGGCAGAGCTCGCTCGAAACGTAACGGCAGGAAAATCCGGCCCGCGCGACAAAGCTCGTGCCATCTACGACTATGTCTTTGACAACATGAGCTATGACAAGACGGGGACAGGTTGGGGGAAAGGGGATGTTCTCTACGCCTGCCAGGCAAAAAAAGGCAATTGCACCGATTTTCATTCTCTGTTTATCTCGATGGCGCGCTCCCAGGGAATTCCCGCCAGATTTGAGATTGGATTCTCTATTCCTGCCGATCGCCATGCCGGAGAAATCCCCGGTTATCATTGCTGGGCCGAGTTCTTCGACCCCAATCACCAATGGATCCCAGTCGACATCTCTGAAGCCTGGAAGCATCCCAGCCAAAAAGACTACTTCTTTGGCGCGCATGATGCCGATCGTGTGCAATTTTCCCAAGGGCGCGATCTAAAGCTAAATCCGCCGCAAGAAGGAGGCCCGCTCAATTACTTCGTCTATCCCTACGTGGAGATCAACGGAACCGCCTATGATCGGGTCTTGTTGGATTTCTCCTTTTCTGAAACCATCAATGGCCAGTCAGCGGGAGCCGAATAAGTGTAAACACCTGAAAGTAAATAGGATATCGAAGGCTCAGGCGAGGTAAGACTGCGCTCGATGAAGCTCGAACGGAGTGTTACAATCCCGACTCTGGAGTCAGCATCAGTCGTTAATCAGCGTCCCGTTCGATTCGAATATGCAACCGAAGCCATCAGAGAACCCAGGCCTGAGTGTCCGATTCGCTAAGCAGCAGACCAGAACCATCTTTCGCCGGATGAGCCGATCTCTTGGCCGACTCTCAACCAATAGCAACCCGCAAAACATTCACCGGGTACGCATCGAGAGCCGGCGTCTGGAGGCGCTCGTGGCCAATTTGGCAAGCGAAAGTCGCAATCAAAAAAAGTTGTTGAAGCTTCTCTCGAAATTGCGAAAAACGGCCGGCCGAGTCCGCGATTTGGACGTACAGATTGCGTTTCTTGAGCAGTGGAAATTTCCCGACCGGCAAAACCACCGCTCTCGATTGCTGGAAACACTCACGGCGGAGAAAGCGCAACGATCGAAAAAACTAGCCAAACATTTCCACAAAGAGAAACTCCGCGAGGTGCGCAAACGTCTGGGGCGCGTCGAGCCAGAGCTTGAACTCGAACATCTGGACCCACTCCGGGTAGCCGTCAGGGGCCTTACCCGGCTGGGGCCGATGCCGCTCAATGACGAAACTCTTCATGCTTATCGCATCGCTTTTAAACGTGCACGATATCTGGCCGAATTGGCGCTCGATTCTCCCTTGGCCCATACCTTCATAGCCGATCTAAAACGAGCGCAAGAGGAAATCGGTCAATGGCATGACATGTTGAAGTTGACCGAACGAGCCGAGGAATTATTTGGCGCCGTGCACGACTCGGCGCTGGTTTCGATGTTAGGGAATATTACCCGCGCGCGTTTCAAATCAGCCGGCACCGCTCTGCTGGTCGCGATCCAGGCTGTCTCGCAACTGGAATCGGCGCTTACCGCCCCAGAGAAGCATTCACGCGACGGCCAACTGGAGCAGGCGCAAACCGCCGCCGCATGAGCGCCGGGCGAAGCCATTTCTTAGTTCCCATGGAAACTTGGAACAGCCGTCGCGCCTCCACCCGAGCCTCGGACCTGTACACTGTTGGTGAATGCCAACCTTTGCCGCCGTTGACATTGGATCGAACTCGGTCCGCCTGAAAATTGCCCGTCTGGTTTCCCACCGCCTGGTTGAAGTTCATGAAGACCGCGAGGTCACGCGGTTAGGCGAATCGGTTTTCCAGAGCGGCTTTCTTTCGCCCGAGGCCATCGCCCTCACGGTCAAAGTATTGCGACGATTTCATCGCGCCGCACAGCGCGCGGGAGCAGATGCGGTACGGGTGGTGGCAACCAGCGCTTTGCGGGACGCGCGCAATTCGCATGCTTTCCTCGAATGGGTGCGCTCGGCCACGGGATGGAAGGTGGAGATCATTTCCGGTATTGAAGAGGCGAGGCTTATTCACCTGGGCCTCACCTCCAGCCTGCGGGTCAAGGCGCATCCGGCATTGATGATCGATCTGGGCGGCGGCAGCTGCGAGCTTACGGTTTCCAAGCAGGGGCACATTCAGGAAACGGTGAGTCTGCCCTTGGGAGCGGTCCGTCTTACCAATGATTTTCTGCATCATGATC
>JAFAPG010000570.1 GCA_019247235.1 Acidobacteriota bacterium | reverse complement strand
TCAAGCAGTTGGTGGTGGAAGTGGCTGAGCCAGAGGCGGCGGTCAGGCTGATTCAGACTACGCTCTAAGGGATTCGCTGGTACTACATCGAACTCCGATTCAAAGTGAGCACGTACGGCAGAAGTGTGCCGGGACTTTTGCCGGTAGCGAGAATTCTACCCACCAGCTTGCCATCTTGCGGCAGCAATTTGAGTGAGAGCATCGTGGCTTCGTTACGGATCGCATCCGCCGATTCGATTTTGGCCTCGGTCTTCCCCGTGAGCGCAGTTCCTTCCGACTGCATTTCGCTAATCTTCTCTGCCCACTTGTCTCCCAGGGTAAGAGTCGCCAAATCACTGGAGCGTATCTCCAGCTTGGCCTGCATGTTCGCACCGCCATCGGCGAGCGCACCCACCCACTGACCGAGAAAGGCGGAAGTTGCAACAAATGGCGAGCGCGATGGGCCAATGTCTTCGCTCGGCTGAGTCCATCCCGGCAAGAACATCTTGATTATCTGGTCGCAGATGCCAAACGCCAAATCTCGTCCATTAGACCGATTCGTCAATACCAAACATGCGAGATTTTCCGAGGGCAGCATGTACATGGTCGTCGCAACGCCGGGCTGCCCGCCGCTCTTAAACAGGACCTGCTTTCCAGATGGCATTCGTCCCACGAACCAGCCAAAGGTCGTCGCGGTTCCGGAAGTTCCCTCGAAAACGGGTTTATGGAGTTGATCAATCAATCCAGTGTCCAAAGCCTGATCTCGGCCTTTCACTCGGGTCTTCAGGTTGAACATGGCAAACTTCGCAAGGTCGTGGGCACTAGCGTAAAGCTCGCCTGATGGCGGTGTGGATGTCGTGTAATACGGAATTGGCTTGCCTGAGCCGTCGTACCGCACGGCGCTGTTTTTCAGCCGCGCAGCATTCGTACCAAAGAAGCTGTCGCTCAACCCAAGTGGTTCAAGTACCCTTCGAGTTATTAGAGCGCGGAAATCAACGCCTGTCACATTCGACGCGATTGCCCCCAGAGCCACATAGCCGACGTTGCTGTATTCATAACAGCTTCCCGGTGGGTACGCGAGTCTTCCATAGTCATGCAGAAGCATTTCTGCGTTCGGCGGCTGCGTAGGTTCATCAGAGAAATAGTGCTCGAACATTGAGGGCAATCCCCCCGCATGTGCGCCCAACCTTCGCAGGGTCGCGTATTCAGGATTTCCGTTTGGCCCAACAAGCTTGCTTTTCGGGAGATACTGATTGGCTGGCTCGTCCAAGGACAATTTACCCTCCGCCACCAGGGTGATCAATGTCGTCGTCGTGAATGGTTTTGTAATCGAGGCAAGACTGAATGGCGTATGCGGCGTGACCTTGAGACCGGATTCCCGATTCGCCCATCCAAATCCTTCTTCCCAAATGATGCGCCCGCCGTGGGCTACCGCAACCGCCACGCCGGTTGCCTCCTCGTGTGCGATGGCTTGCAGGATGCGCTCACGCACCGCCTGGAAATCATGGTCACGGGGAGTTGGCTCTGGTTCTTTCGCTAGGTACGCGCCAACTCTTGAGGAGGGAAGGACTGCGCCGACCGAAGCAGTCAACCCCATTTGCACCATTTCGCGGCGGGTAATCACTTGTCTGTTGGGCCTCATTCAACGCTTATCGACGGTTCATGTTTCGTTCGGTCATCGTAGGATGGCGATTAACTCGGCTTTGGGCTGAGCCAAGCCCCGCAATCAAGCACAGAGTAATGACCACTAAAACACAACGCGCCCAATGAAGAAGTATGTCCAACTCGGAAGTGTGACCGCGACGAAACGCAGTGCAACGCCTACTAGATGACCTGCATCTCAGCCAAGGTGTGTGCCGGGAATCTACCGAGCTGCCATGACCGTGCTGCGGCAAACACTAGAAATACAGTGACGAAGAATCCGAAGCCAGTGTAGAAATCCCAATAGCTCCTGCTGAACCCGTGCGCCATGAAGTGAGCGCTGCGCATGGAGGCGACCAGCGCGTCCACTCCCCATCGGGAATCAATCTTGCGGAATCCAATCGTGTGCCCAGGCGCGAACAGCAGCAGGAGAATAGAAGAAATTCGGTAGACAAGTGCCGATTTCATACGAGTGCTCCAGACGGCACAGTGTAGCAGGAGCGGTTGCCCATTCGAATCGGGTGCCGAAGCAGTCGTTCTCCCTTCTCGGCCGTCTGGAACC
>JAFAPG010000492.1 GCA_019247235.1 Acidobacteriota bacterium | reverse complement strand
GATCATGGCTTCAATGGCCAGAGTTCCACGTTTGGAAACAAGCATCTTTTTGCCCCGAGAATTGGCCTGATCTGGGATCCACGCGGAAATGGACACATGACAATCCGCTCCGGGTACGGAATCTTTTACGACACTCCGCAATTATTTTTCAATACCCGAATCGCGAACAACCCTCCGTGGGGCGCCCAAGTCAGCATCACGTTTCCCTCTACATCGCCAGACAATTTCACAAATCCTTATGCCGGCCAGCCCGGCGGCAATCCCTTCCCGGGGGGCTCGTTCTTTCCACAAAATGGTGTTTATGTGACCCTGCCAACCCACATGAAGCCAATGTACCTGCAGCAGTACAATCTCAGCCTGGAGGATCAGCTCGGCAGAAATACTCTGCTTTCGGCGACTTACGTCGGGCATAACACCATCCACCTGCCAACTGGGGAAGAATTGGATCCCGCCATCTTCGGTCTGCCCGGGAACACAAACCAACGCCGTCAACTGCGCCAAATAAACCCCATTGATGGCGCCTTCTATTCAACCATCGGCGCGCTGGACGATGGGGGCACAGCCAGTTACAACGCGCTCTTGTTATCAGCCCAACGGCGCTTCGCGACCAATTTCAGCGCGCTCGCCAACTGGACATGGTCGCATTGCATTGAGGATCCAGAAACTACCGAACTCACGGGACCAACCTATATTGGCAGCCGCCGGGCCTTTCGCTCCAATTGCGATTCTGACCGGCGGCACGTGGTCAACCTTTCGCTCGTAGCTACTACTCCCCGGTTTTCCAATGGCTTTGTCAACCATATTGCCGGCGACTGGGAACTTTCCTCCATTTTTCGCTATTTGACCGGAGACTATGAGACGATCCTTGCCGGCAAGGACATTGCGCAGAATGGCATCGGAATACAGACGGCTTTCCAGGTACTACCCAATGTCTACGCGGCGCATCCCACTACTTCACAGTATCTGAATCCAGCAGCGTTTAATGACCAAGCCCCCCCGCTCGGCCCGGCCGCTCCCGGAGCCCTAAGTTCCATGCGTCCCTTGAGCGTCTTGGATCCGAGCCAGGTGATCCTCGACATGGGCCTCTCGCGATATTTCCACATTCGCGAGCAGCAGAGACTACAGTTCAAATGGGAAGTGTTCAATGTCCCCAATCACTCCAATTTCCCGCCGCCTCAGAATAGCGTGGCCAGTCCATCTACCTTTGGTAAGATCCTCGGCGTGGCCGCTACTCAAGGAGCAACCCCCGGATCACTGACGGGACCACGGATCATGCAGTTCGCGCTCAAATATGAATTTTAGAGAGCGCAAACCATGCCGTCGTTCTCTAACGCTGCTGGTCTGTCTGGTCGGGTCGGCTTGCTCGGTAGTTGCACAAACCGATTGGCCAACCTATGGAGGCGACCTTGCCGGCACTCGCTACTCCTCCCTGAGACAGATTGATACCACCAACGTCAGCAAGTTGGCTCGAGCCTGGACATACCATATGACAGCGGCGAGCCCGTCGGCGCAGTCAACATTCCGCGAGGGAAACGAAGTTCCTGGGCGCCAAGTTGCTGGCGACCGGCCGCGTTCCGCCAATCCCTTTGCACGTGCTCTCAGACGTACTTCTGAAGTCACGCCGCTGGTTGTTGATGATGTCATGTACATTACCACCGCCTTTGGACGTGTCGCCGCACTACATCCGGAAACTGGCAGAGATATTTGGACGTATGAGGTTCAAGGCGGATCTCCCTCCACTCGCGGACTGGCCTATTGGCCGGGCGACAAGCAGCAACCTCCCTCACTGTTGTTTGGAACCTCTACAGGAAAGTTGATCGCTCTCAGTGCCAAGACGGGCACGCCCATATCAACCTTTGGAGATGCCGGAATTGTCGATATCAAAGCGGGTGCGCTGGACGGTTTGAAAGACTCATTCTTTGACTTATCCTCGCCGCCCATCATTTACAAAGATCTGGTAATAACCGGGGCCCATGTGCAAGAGTCGCCCAGCCGGGGAGCGTTAGGCGACACCCGCGCCTGGGATGTACATACGGGGAAGCTGATCTGGACTTTTCATTCCGTGCCGCGTCCGGGCGAACCAGGAAGCGAAACCTGGAGCGGCAATGATTGGAAGAACCGCTCTGGAACCAATGTCTGGGGACTCTTCACTATTGATGCCGAAAGAGGCATTCTCTATATGCCTTTTGGCGAACCAACCACTGATTATTGGGGTGGAGATCGTCCCGGAGCGAACTTGTACGGCACGACCTTAGTGGCGGTAGATGCCGGGACCGGTAAACTGAAATGGTACTTCCAGGGAGTGCATCATGACACGTGGGACTACGACTTTGGCGCGCCGCCGGTACTGTTCGACATATCCAAGAACGGCGTCAGGATTCCCGCGGTCGCCGAGCTCGCGAAGAATGGCCTCTTGTTCGTCCTCAATCGCCTGACCGGTGAACCGATCTTCGGAGTTGAAGAGCGGCCGGTTCCAGTCGACGACGCGCTCCCCGGGGACAAAGCGTGGCCTACTCAGCCCTTTCCGCTAAAACCGCCGCCACTCGCCCGCAATAGCTTCACCCGCGAAGATCTTGCCAGCGTGACTCCTGAACTGCAAGCATTCTGCCAGAAGCTATTTGATAGCGTGCCCAATGGACTGCATAGCGGGAAACCATTCACGCACTACTCCACCGACCCCAGCGTGATTTTCCCAAGTTCTATCGGCGGTGGAAACTGGAATCCTCCCTCTTACGATCCCAATCTCGGCTACCTGTTTGTGAACACCCAGGATTTCGGAAGCTTGAACAAGATGGTCAAAAACGAAAACGGTACCTACAGCCGGACCGATTACAACGGGATCAACCGCTTCTGGAATCCGGATCAGAGGCTACCCTGCAATCAACCGCCTTGGGGACGACTTTTCGCCATTAACGTCAGCACCGGGGACATCGCCTGGCAGTCTACACTGGGTATAACGGACTCCCTCCCCCCGGGAAAGCAGCAGACTGGCAGACCGAACCTCGGCGGCTCAGTTGCCACCGCGGGAGGATTAGTTTTCATCGGTGCCACGGACGATAGCCGCTTCCGGGCGTTCGATTCGAAGACCGGCAAAGAGCTCTGGGCGACTAAGCTTGAGGCGGGCGCCCACTCGGCGCCCATGACGTACATGGGAAAAAATGGCAAGCAGTACGTCGTAATCACCGCCACGGGGGGCGGATTCCTTGGCGATACAACCAACGCGGATACGATGATCGCGTTCGCTCTCCCGTAAATTCTGGCAGCGCACTCGACTTCGATGATCGCAGCCATGACCAGCTAGAAATCCGCAAAACACAAAGGGTAATTGGGAAAAAGCAGCCCGAAAATTCAAAACGGCGATAACGGTGACCACCCGGTCCGGCCCCGAAGTTGAGCCGTGGGACCGGAAAATCCGGAAATGCCGGTTCCTCGACTTCACGGCATGAAAATCAAGAGGGTAGGCGAGAGCACAGGTCGACTGGGGCAAGTTTAGCTAACCGTGCTTGAGGGCGCAGTGGCACGCTTTTCGGAAAAAGCGATTGGACCTTCAGTTCGTCGTTAGCTAATCAAGAGATTGGGAAGTTGCGAAATGTGCCGGATCGACGGCTGTTCGGTTGTCGCATGTACGGAATTCGTGTGGCCAATCAGGTTGCCGGGAACCCGAATGGCCTCGAGCGTTGCATCGAATTGTTTCTGTTAGGGTCTTAGGACTAACCCGGGAGACTGTTCCGACCCGGCTGAGGCTAGTAGCTGCGACATGGGATCAGCCGTGGGGCGTCCGAGCAGAAATCCTTGAACTTGGTTGCCTCCCATGGCTCGGACCATCTCCAGCTGTTCGGTATTCTCAATTCCCTCGACTACAACCTGCATCTCCAGATTGTGCGCCAAACTGATGAGCGACTGCACCATGGCTTTCATCTCCGGTCGCGTCGCAAGGTCATTAACGAACACCCGATCAATTTTGAGCGTATTGAACGGCAGTTTCGGTAAATAGCTAAAGCAGGAGTAGCCGGTTCCAAAATCATCGATGGCGAGAGTAATGCCAAGCGCTCTCAAACGTTTCATGGTGTCAATGGCTGCTTCAATCCCATTCAACATGACGCTCTCAGTGAGCTCGATCTGAAGAAGATCCGGACGCAAACCACTAGCTCTCAACAGGGCTCCAACGAGTTCGACAAAATTTTCTTGGGTAAACTGAATACTCGAAACGTTAACCGCGACCTGAATAGGCTTAGCCACAAGGCCCTGCCAGCGGACCGCCTCCCTGCAGGCACGTTCAAGAACATAGGTACCTAGGGACACGATCAGTCCACTCTCTTCCGCGATAGGGATGAACTTTGAAGGAGGAATGTTCCCCAGCGTAGCGTGATTCCAACGGGCCAATGCCTCGAAACGAACGATGCGCTGAGTGACGAGATCAAACTCCGGTTGAAAATGAAGCGCAATCTCGGAGCGAGTGAGCGCGGCCCGCAGCTGATTTTCCAGACTCAATCGCTCCTGAACCAGTGACTCCAGTTCGGGAGTGAAATACATTACACGGTTCTTACCGTGTTGTTTGGCCAGGTACAAGGCGCTATCGGCTTGGCGCAGGAGATCGGTCGCATCGACGGCGTTTTCAGGAAATAAACTGATGCCGATGCTAGCACCAATCGATATCTCATGGCTCTCAACTCGAAATTGCGGCGCTAGCACCTCGAGCAGATGCTTAGCCACCAGACCGGCTTCTTCTTTCGAATTCAGTCTGGTTAGTAGAATGGTGAATTCGTCCCCGCCGAGTCGTGCCAGAGTGTCCGATTTACGGATCCTACCGCGTAGCCGTTCGGCAACCTGGGCTATCAATATGTCGCCGACGCTGTGGCCCAAGCTATCGTTTACAACTTTAAATCCATCAAGGTCAATGTAGAGTAGCGCTGCGATCTGCTTATCACGCGCGGCGATATCGAGGGTATGTGTCAGCCGATCCCAAAACAGCCGGCGATTGGGTAACCCGGTCAGTTCATCGGTGAGAGCTTGCTGGCGCAATCTGGTTTCGGCATCGCTTTTAGCCACCTCGCGCAAGTGCAGCTCTCGCAACATCTTGTTAAACTCTACCCCGAGCTGAGCAATTTCTTGCGTGCTTTGCACCGAAACCTTCGAGGTGAATTGTTTGCGTTGCGTGACTTC
>JAFAPG010000349.1 GCA_019247235.1 Acidobacteriota bacterium | reverse complement strand
CATTTCAGCTGGTTTTCTCAGGCGAGCCCCGACGTTAGGCATCGTTCGGAATGCGGGACTCATTCATAGCGCAGCGTGATCATGGGATCTACGCGGGTGGCACGGCGCACTGGAGCAATGGCGGCTATCATGCAACTCGCGATCAGGGTTAGGATGGCGGAGCCAATCGAGAGCGGGTCGAAGTTGCTCACACCGAATAGCATTGCCCTGAACCAATGACTAGCTGCTATCCCCAGCGGCATTCCCAACGCTAAGCCAGTGAGGAGCACTCCCGAAGCTTCGCGAATCACCATCCAGATGACGTCTGCCTCCAGGGCCCCCAGCGCCAGACGAAGACCAATCTCTTTGGTCCGGGCAGCAACGTTGTAAGCCATGCTGCCATACAGCCCAACGCAAATCAGGGTGAGAACCAGGAGGCCAAAGAATGATGACAGCTTTGAGACTACGACTTCTGGGGTAAGGCTATCGCTTACAAGCTCGCCGGCAGTTTCGATATTGCCTACGGCCAGGTCGGGATTCAATGTACGCGCGGCTGTGCGAACCGCGTTGATGAGCATCTTAGGGTTACCAACTGCCCGGATCTCAAAGTTCAAGAGATCTGGTTCGTCAAATGTGGCACTTGTCAGCGGTGCGTATATGCGGCGGCGAGCAGGGTCCCGCACCCCGTGGTCACGCACGTCGCGAGCGACACCAATGATCTCGTAAGGAGGCTGATCGGGATGCTCGGAAGCCTGAATTAATACTCTATGTCCAAGCGGATTTCTTCCCGGAAAATAGAATTTTGCGAAACTTTCGTTTACCACGACGACCCGCGCAGCAGTCGAAAAATCCTCTTCTGTGATTTCCCGCCCCAGAAGAATCGGCGCCCCGATGGTGCTGAAGTAGTTCGGCGCGACTTCGTCGTCGGCGACCACATTGTCGTGCGGAATCGTTCGGAGAACGCCGTCTACGACAATGGCGTCGGACGATTCGTTGCCATTAAACAGCCCATTGCTGGAGGCGGTCACGCTGCGAACGCCGGCGAGGCCGCCGAAGCGGCTGAGCAGCTCTTCAGTAGCATTCTCAACCGCGGCACCTTTATAACCGCCGGACAAAAGGTCGACCGGTACAATGAGCAATTGGTCACGACTATAACCGAGGTTGAACTCTTCAAGATTGCGCAGACTACGAATGAGCAAGCTCGATGCCATCAGCACCAGCACGCCGAGAGCTATTTGCGATATGGCGAGAGCATAACGAGTGTCGCTCTTCGCTCCCCTGCCGAGGCGCGCGGCTTCTTTCAGGGGTCCGCCTAATTGAACGCTCAATACTCGTAATGTGGGAGCAAGCCCAAAAAGAGCCGCGGCTGATAAACAGATAGCACCCGTGAATCCCAAGACTCGCCAGTCAACTCCTAGGGAAAGAGCATTGCGCGCGCCACTGTGAGGGGACGCCAAGCTGACGAGCCATGCCGAGCCCCAATTGGCGAACAATACGCCCAGCGCCCCCCCTACGAGAGCTAGCAATAGCGATTCAGTCAGCAGTTGACGAGCGATTCGCGACGACCTGGCGCCTAAGGCAAAGCGAATCGCGATTTCGTGCTTACGTCCTGCGGAACGGGCAATCATCACGTTGGCGACGTTTACGCACGCAACCAACAGCACCAACATAACCATTGCCATGAGCAGCAACAGTGGAGTTGAAAATTGTTCTCTCAGTCTAGAAAGCCCGCGACGTCCAGGTGACACTTGTACAGCAATGTTCATCTTGCGAATGGCATCGCGATCGTCGGAGGTGATTTTTGGACCGAGCGTGACCCTGAGAGCGCGCTCGACTACGGCATTCACATTCACTCGGGCTTGCTCTACGCTAGTGCCAGGTCTCAACCTCCCGATCAGCAACACGGCGGCGATATTCGCATCCTCGAGGAATTCACGGCCCGGCATGAGCTGGGCCTGCATCATCATGGGCACCCAGGCGTCGGGGCGGTCACCTACCACTTCGCCGACAAATGCGGGTGGTGCGACTCCGATGATGGTGAAGGGATAGTTGTTCAATCGCACTCTCGTTCCAATGATGCCTGGATCGCCCGCAAATCGCCGGCGCCAATATCCGTAGCTGATGACCAGCAGGGGATCAGCTCCGGGAGCGCGGCCTTCTTCGGCCGTAAATACGCGACCTATCAGCGGCTTGACGCCTAGGGTCTGAAAATAATTCTCGGTCACAAGCCTTCCTGTGATGTTTTCCGCTCCTCCCTCAATCTTGATTCGCAGGTTTTGCAGTTGCGAACAGGCGAGTACCGATGAAAACACAGTGTTGTTATCGCGGACTTCGCGATAAAGCGGAAAAGAAAATATATCTGTGCGGGGCGTTCCCCCAGACCAGGAATGAACGCGAGCCGGATTGCCTACTGCGACAAGCTGCTCTGGGTGTTCGACTTCCAGATCGCGCAACATGACTGCGTCGATCACTGTGAATATGGCCGAGTTGGCGCCAATGCCCAGAGTCAGTGTGAGGATAGTAGCCGTAGCGGAGCCAGGACTTTTGCGGAGTTGGCGAAGGAAAAAGCGGCAGTCGGCGAGAATCGAATGTAACCAGTTGCCAATCTGTACTTCGCGAACTTGTTCGTTCACCTGCTCGATCCCGCCCAGTTCAATCCTTGCGGCACGCTCGGCATCGTGCGGTGGCATACCCCTTCGGATGTTCTCTTCCGTAAGCATTTCGAGATGAGAGCGGAGTTCTTCCGCGAGGTCGCTTTCCACACGACGGACCAGGAAGATGTTGCGTAAGAAACTCCGCGCTTTTGCAAGGAGCGGCATCGCAGACTTGATCTTCTAAGACGCTTCTAAGGCTTGCGCAATCGCGCAGGAGATCTGGCTCCAGCGTTTCTTCTCGACTTCCAGTTGCTTCAGCCCGGCCTTCGTTAGCCGATAGTATTTAGCGCGGCGGTTGTTCTCCGAATCTCCCCAAAAAGCCGAAACCCACCCCTGTTCCTCCATCCGATGGAGCGCTGGGAAGAGCGAGCCGGGTTTAACGATAAATGTGCCGCCAGTGATCTGCTGGATTCGGCGCGAGATTCCCAGCCCGTGCTTTTCTCCCGCGACAAGTGATCTGAGGATAAGCAGATCGAGCGTCCCCGGAAGTAGGGTTGTTTGTTCTGAGTTCAGAAAGAAGTCTCCTATCGAATTTCTATAGGGATAGTAGGGCCGCGACGTATCGCTTGTCAATTGGAGTGAGACCCGTGCCTATTGCGGCCGAGCGCGTCTTAATGTTGGAGTTGGTCCACCTAACCGTTCGAGGTTTTGCCGCTGAGAAGATACGGTGAAAGCCCGTTTTGCCTTCGCCTCGGCCCGCCAGTTCTTTTGCCCAGGGCCATCTATAATTTAGGCGTGCCCTCAGGCCTTCTCAGTTTCCGTCTTTGGTTAGAGAAATACGACCTTTTCCCCAAGGGAAAACTGGCCTTTCTGACGCTGTACTTACTCGGGCTTGATGCGCTTCTCGGGGTGGTCGAGAAGATTGCCGGGCTGCTTCGTGGTTCTTACGGGAAGTCCCTGGACGGCTGGATCATCTTTCTTTCCCTGTTGGTCATCGCTCTCCTCGCCGTGCTGGGAGCACGATGGTCCTCCTCACGGCTGCTGTGGCGACTGCGCAACCGCCTCATTGTCACCTACATGTTCATCGGGGTCATCCCTTTGGTTCTGCTAGTGACCTTAGCCCTGGGGGCGTTGTATTTATTTGCCGGCGGGTCCGCCACTTACATTCTCACCGCCAAGCTCAATTCCGAGCTTAAAACGCTTGAGGCCAGCAATTTAGCCGTTGCCTCCGAAATCGGGTCTAGGCTCGAAGAGGGGGAACGGCAAATTGCGCTCCCCGCCTTGACCGACCGTGAGATCTCGGTCTGGCTTGACGGCAAGGTCATCGCCAGATCTCGGGAACAGCCCGTATCGAGTCCTTCTTCCTTACCCCAACGACTGCCCTCTACTTTTACCGGCGTCGTACGCGATCGAGGAAGGCTATTGTTGCGCTCCGGTTCGCGGCACCCAACCGCCCAAGGCCTACTCACGGTTGTCTCGAGCAAAGTGTTCGACCAGCGCGTACTTTTTGTTCTCTCGGAAAACTTGGGGGAGGTGACTTTATTTCCCCGGCTGGATTCTGGCAACTACGTATCCAAGCCCTTGCATACCATTGGAACTGTTCCGCAGCCGACCCAAATTTTTGACCGGCCGGTCACTTTGGCAGCCTCGATCCCAGTATTTGAATGGAGTACGTGGACGGCCACGGAGCCGGCCGTGATCAGCGTGCAAACCCGGCTTTCAAAGATCTACGAGCATCTGTCTTCTTCTTCCGGGGTCTTTGCGCCGGCCATCCGCTTGAGCCTTCTCGTGGTGACGATCCTTTTTGGCTTCATTGAAATTGCCGCGCTCTACATTGGAAATCGCTTGACTCGGTCGATCACGAGAGCCGTGGGACAGCTCTACCGGGCAACCACGCACATTAATCGTGGCGATTTCAGCCATCGAATTCCCGTCACCTCCAATGATCAGTTGGCAGCGCTTGCCACCTCCTTTAATTTAATGAACGAGTCCATCGAAAAGCTCATTTTTGAGCAAAAAGAAAAACAGCGTTTAGAGCACGAGATAACCATCGCACAAGAGGTCCAGTCTCAACTATTTCCTCACAGCATTTCTCAACTGCCGAGTCTCGAAGTGCATGGCTTTTGCCGTCCCGCGCGCAGCGTCAGCGGCGACTACTACGATTTTCTTCATCTTGGCTCGGAGCGCCTGATTCTGGCGGTTGGCGACGTGAGCGGCAAAGGAATTTCTGCGGCCCTGCTTATGGCAACCATCCATTCCGCCGTGCGTGCCTACTCTCTTGAAGGAATCCCTGCGTTGCGACAGGCGCAAGCTGTTGGCGCCGGCCCAATACGAACGGAAAGCTATGGGTCGCTACTTCCCGGCGCCGAGGTCTCTCCGGGAACGCTGCTTTCTTTGCTGAACCATCAGCTTTACCACAGCACGCCAGCTGAAAAGTACGCCACCCTATTCCTCGCAAAGTACGACGGACTGGACCGCACATTCAGCTTCAGCAACGCTGGACACTTGCCTCCTGTCATACTCGGCGAGAGTGGAACTATTCGTAGGCTCGAGCATGGCGGCACCGTGGTCGGCCTTTTCGATGAAGTTCATTACGACGAAGGTACGGTCGGATTACGTCCCGGAGACATCTTCCTGGCATACAGCGACGGGGTGACGGAGCCGGAAAATGATTTTGGGGAGTTCGGCGAGGAACGGCTCATCGACTTGGTTCAGGAAAACCGCAACCTATCGCTTGAACGTATCACCGAGCTGGTGACCGCCGCCGTTGAGGATTGGATCGGAGCCGGTGAGCAGCCTGATGACGTAACGCTGGTACTCGCTCGAGCCCGCTGAACGCCTGCGACGTCGTCGAGTTCTTTAACAAATCTAACTTTTCTGCGATCTTCACCCTAAGTCCCTGCTCCTGGCCAGAAACCGATCCCAGAAAGTCGATTCGAAGCCTCGCGCCCCCCTTGAGATTTTCGTGACCTCGAATGTTCAACCGGCCCTGACCATCGCGAATGGTTCGGAACTCCATCCGCCAGATTTTTTCTGATCCGCCTTCTTGATTCCGATCGAGGTCAAGCGCTCTAACCGACCGCCGCCTGCCGAAGACCATTCACAAGTAACCAGAGAACGCCTTCGAAGGTTACCTGGCATAAGTAGTTCTTGGTGTGCAATGGTTTTTGCATACTGTTGACATGGGATAGAACGCCTCGATGCGGTCCCATGTAAGTACCTGGATTCAAGCGCTTTTACTCTGGCCGAGATGAGTTTTTTGGAAGCTAGAGTGCATGAAACGCTGGAGCAGCCTTAACCCCCTGGGGTTGTTCGTGTGTTCGAGGTTACCAAAGTACTCAGGAAAAGGATGGGGTAAGGGCAATGCAGGAAGAGATCACTGCTGGATTTTGGCTCTCACCACAGCAGAAATTCGTTTGGAACTTTGAGCAGCAGGCATTCGCCGCCTCCTCGCGTGCGCTCGGCATGATTTCGGTGTCGGGAACCCTCGATCCGGAACGGCTCGAGGCCGCGCTAAAAACCCTTGTATCCCGCCACGAGTCGTTACATACAATCTTCCGCCGCCAGGCGGGCATGAAACTGCCTTTCCA
>JAFAPG010000752.1 GCA_019247235.1 Acidobacteriota bacterium | reverse complement strand
AGAGCACTCGCTTGGGGTGCGAGGGGTCGGCAGTTCAAATCTGCCCGTCCCGACCACTCAACACCTTCCAGCGGTTCTCGGCGCGTTTCCTGCAAAAATTTTGACTGCTCGCTTCGGAGATCCCGTGCGACCTCCATTGCCGTTCATTTGAGAACGCCAATACCTTCAGAACGTCACATTTGAAACCGCCGAATGGTCCACACACGCTTTCAAAGTCTAGAAAGTGAATCCCATCGCAATAGAAATTTCTGCTGCATGCGATAAGCTCGTCACTTTCGAGTCGCAGCCCGAGTCGCAAACGGGGTCTCGCACATTGACCGTGTCTGGTCCTACCCACTGGCGCAGACAGGGGAATTGCGAGCGGTAATGCCGGCAACGGATTTTCATGTGAGTCTGACGCAGAGCAAGGTAGGCAGCCAATTCGCAATGGGCGTGCCCTTGTTTGCAGATTTTGGCAAAGGCATGGTACGCATCGGTCAGCTACGAATTGTCGGCTCGACTACCTTGACCGGAGATCTATTACTGCCGGCCCGACCAAAAAGTCGAGTTGAATATATATAAAGAGATTCTCGAGCGCTGATCGCCCAACCTCTACTTGATCTTGGCATCGAGCGCGCAACTGAGTGCTCACCAAAAAATATCTTCGTCCGATCCGCCAAACAGATGCCCCTTGCTGGGGGCGGGTTTCTCACCCCATAGATCGAGATCCACGAGAATTCAATTTCCTTAACTCTGCCTGGGCACTCAGAGAGGAACGTGTCTCGTGTGGGACTCGGGCCCAGTCTGCTGTATCTCGTCTCATGGCCGAGCTTTCTAGCTAAAGCCCGAGCAGTTGCCATCAGTTTCCGATGCCCCAGTGAGCCCGGGCCGCTTGGTTTTCTCTTCTCGTTCCATGATATATTTCCCGCTCCCAACGGTTCGAGCGTTAGCGCCCGAGGTGGAGGGGTTTTCGATGGATGAAAGCGCAGAACGAAGACGCTATCCTCGAGTGAAAGCCACCGTTGCCGTTGAAATCTACTCCCCTGACAGCCCCATGTCGCGGACTGCCACTTCGGACATTAGCCTATGCGGGTGCTACATCGAGACGATGTTCACGATACCGGTAGGCACAAAACTCGAATTGAAATTCTGGGTTAAGGATGAGCCACTCACGGTAACGGCACTTGTGGTCACGCGTTTTCCCCAGGTCGGCAACGGCTTGGAGTTTATCGAAATGGCTCCCGAGGCACGGCTCAAGCTGGCGGATTTCATCTCAACCTGTCAAAAAGACACGGCACGAAGTTGAGGACAAGCGTTGGACCATGGCCTGCTTGGGCCGAGAATTGCTCGCTGGCCTGGGACATTGATATCGTAGATTGCATGTATCGCGACTTTTATGCCTTGGATCGCTGGACTAAAAAGCAGGTGCACTGCCTTTATCAGGCGTTAATTGTCGCCATAGCTACACGACATGCCGACGCCGTGGATATAAAGTTCCTGGTGGACGGACGCGCAGTGTGGGTAGCGCTGGCTTTGCCCGCCTGGGGTGAGTACAAAAGCCGTACCGGGAGAACCATCACTGATGCGCTGGCCATCGCCATCGCCGGACATTTCCTTAAGACCGCGCTCGAATCTGGCGAAGGCATGGGTCGGGAAATGTACTCACTAACGGTTCAACAGACCATAGAGCATGCCGAAGCAATGGTAAAGGAGCCGGAACTCGCGGAAACCTGCTGAGTCCTTATTTATGCGCGGTCGACGATCGCCAAAGTTGCCCCGGCCTGTGGTCTCGCTGCCTCAATAATTGCAGCCAACGGTTGCAGCCATCTAGACAAAGCAACGGACTTGCAGGTACTCGCGGCCGGTCAAAGTAGAACGTCAACGACTGCCGGGAACCCGGGACTGGCGCGGACTCTAAAACAGCAGCGGTCGTTCCCCGGCCCCGAAAAGTCAGCGAAAACTCATCCAGCTAGGCTTCGTAAGTCCTGCCAATCTAGAGCCCGATGCTTGAGTGCCGAATGAAGGAATTCAGGACGGCGCGATGCAAAAGAAACCCCTTTCCCACCACCGCCACGCCCGTCCTGTTGGCTGAAGTTTCAGATCGATCCTGCTGCCTAAAGGTTGGTATCTAGGCAGTAACTGCGCAAGTGAGCCACAGGCGCAAAGTTTAGTTCCGGCATCTCTGGCCTGGTAAACCGGCCGGACGGTTGCTAGAACGCGATTGATCGATTGTCTACTCCCGTAGGCCGACGACCGCCATCATTCGTCCGGTAACGCCTCGGTCGCCACGGTGAGAGAAAAATAAATCTCGCCGACAGCAAGTGCATTGTCCCAAGTCACAGATCTTCGCCGCCGCCACTCCCGCGGCAAGCAACTGACGGCGATTTGCCTGCGGCAGATCAAGATGGATGGTCTCCGGCAATTGGCTATGGCCGGGCGGGCGCGCGCTCAAAAATAGCAGCGGATATTTCTCGCCAATCTCATCCGACCTCTGAATAGAGCGGAAAAGCTCGTCGGCATAAGGGAATTGGGCGCGAAAGGTATCGCGGAGCTCCGGCCCAACCTGATAACAGCACCCGCGAATCCCTGGCCCAATGGCAGCCTTGAGATCGCCGGGTTGGGATCCGAAGTGTTTGCGCATCTCTCCCACCGCCTTTTCCGCAATTCGCTGTAGCGTGCCGCGCCACCCTGCATGTACGACGCCAATTACCCGGCGTTTGGGGTCGGCCAGGATAAGGGGCAAGCAATCCGCTGCCAGCACGGCTAAAAGCAGTCCGGGCACGTTGCTAATCAGGCCGTCACCGGCAATAGGTTCCCCCGGAGGCTTGGAAATGACATGAATGAGGTCCGAATGAATCTGACGTAGAGTTACCAGCGCCCATGACTCCGTCTTTTTCCGGTGAGCGAGGAGCGATCTCAAGATCTCTCGGTTGTCTTCAACAGCCTTGGGGGAATCCTGCGGGGTGAAACCCAAATTCAAGGCGTTGCCACCGTAAACTCGGGACCGTCCCCCCTTACGCGTGCTAAAGGCGTGGGCTAACCAGGGAATTCGTTTGAGGGAGTTGGCTTGCAGTACGACGGCCTTTGATTTGTTTTTGGATTCCGATGGCGCGGGCACAACCCATCTTAACAATCGAGTCTCCACCCGTATAATTTGCTCTTTACGCAAATTCTCTAGCGGAGTGCAAGCATGCGTTTCATATTG
>JAFAPG010000339.1 GCA_019247235.1 Acidobacteriota bacterium | reverse complement strand
CTGTCTCGCGATGGCTTTGATGATCACTTCCCGCCGGGTCATTGCCCGCGCCTCACGCCACACCCGCCGCGCGCTGTTCTCCATCGCGCGCCACTACCGCAGTCGACGGTCATGTTTAAATGTTTATGACCCGGACATCTCCAATGTTTATGACAGCGGTATGAAATCCTTCTATAAACCAGTCGCAAATTCTGCCATTATGGTGCGCTTCGGCGTGATCGCCTTCGCGGGCGAGCAGTCGCGCAAGGCCCATCAGTCTCCTAGCCTTCGCGCCCATGCTGGCGGGCCAACGAAATCGATTCGCGGAAATTAGGTTTTGCCAATTGTAAATCCCGTATATGGCGCATGGATTTCTTGCATGGTCAGTAGGCCTCGTAATCACGGCGGCCTTTCTGTTCTGCAGCCGCCTCCATCCGTAGTGAAAGCGGGCTAAGGTGCGCTCGTGCTTTGCGCCTTGCCAGCCGGCACAACCAGCGCGGTTTGAGCTGGCTTGCACGTATTAATCAGAATCTCGACGCGGCGGTTTCTCTGACGGCCGATAGGATTGTCGCTACCATCCGGATTGTTGTTTGGAGCGACGGGTCGAGTTTTTCCGTAGCCTTTGATAGGTGTGGAGGCTGGTATGACGTCCCGCTTCACCAACCAGCGCTTGACCGTTTCGGCGCGCGCTTCACTCAGCTGCTGATTGTAGGACAGCGAGCCGATAGCATCGGTGTGGCCATCGATTTCAACCGGACGCGTTCCGAATCTTCGGATTATGGGACCCAATTTCTCCAGGGTTTCAGTTGCATCGCTCCCAAGGTCGGACCGATCGAAAGCAAACAAAGCGTCTGCACCAACGGAAATCCGGCTCTCGCAAGGAAGGCTCTCTTGCTTGATTGCTTGGATACCTTTAGGGACTTGAATGGCGCCTGGCTGTTGCCCAGGACCTTTGAGTTGTTGGATGGCCCCCGGAAGTTGCTTAGCACCAGTAGTGTCTCCATTTGATTTGGCTGGAAAGGCGCTGCCGCCCACCTCTACCTTGAAATTAGTATTCTCGCGCCCCTTAAGCGTCAGCCGAATAAAGTACCTGCCAGTGCTGTCAATCGCGAACGATTTTGTTTGTTCCGCGTTTTCGTCAAGTCCAGCCAGGATATAATACGAACCGATCGACCGCATATTGGAGTCCAACAACGCTAACTCAAGCTCCTTGGTAACATTTGATCGTCCAGATATTTTGATTTGCGTAATTAATGACCCTGCCTTGAGGTCGACCGAGAAATAGTAATAAGTGTTGTGGTTATCTCCACCGCCCGGGAATCTGCCCTCGATCACTCCACTAGGAGGAATCACGGCAGGAAACAATGCCGATGTCGATAATGTTTGAGCCACATCCGGGTGAGACGTTTGCGAAGGTATTGACGATCCACCCAGCTGAACGCGAAAAGATGTGCTCTCAGGGCCATCTAACCTAATCTTCACCAGATAATGTCCGGAGGTGTCGATCGAGAAGTGACGGGCCTCGTCCTGATTCGAGTCCAGGCCAGCATAGATATAGTAGGAATTATCGACATGCTGGTCGGCATCTAACAGAGTAAATTCTAGCTTCTTGTCAACGTTAGCTCGGCCAGATAGCGATATCTCAGTTACGAGATCACCCTTCTGAAGATCAACGGAAAAGTAGTAAGCAGCTGAACCGCCTCCGACCGGAAAGGAACCGGTAATGACACCGCTGCTATCAATCGGTGTCGGATTCAGAGCAGATGTCGAGAATACCTGTGAATAGACGCTGGAAGTGGATAGCAAAACCAACAGCACTGCCCAATATGTTAACCTCATTTGTATCCCCCTTAGCATGCGCGTTGCTGACCCGGCTTCTGCGGGCTAACGCCATCCGGAGCCGAGTCGGGCCACTCCGAGATTATTAGAATTAGGCATTACCAACGAGTCAAGGTGATTATTACAAATAGGCACCAATCAAGCGGACGGCAGGAATATCACTGTTGTGTCGGGGTACGGCGAACCTACTCCGCAGGCTGGTGCATTTAGCTGAACACTTGGCGTCGCAATCGAAGGTTCTCGTAATCCGCCGTTGTTTCCGGAATCTTGGATCCAGTGCAGTCGCAGCCTAACTCCTCCGCATAATGCACCAGGACGCATTTGCTGATGTGGTTATTTCAGTCGCTTCGTCGTTGGCTGCGCGCGCGGCGGTTGAATGGGGCTCGATAGTCAAGGCGGCCCTAGATGCCTTGCTGCCTGCTTGTTCGACAAATTGAGATTGTTACCGGTTGCTAACACCAAAGAGGCAAGACAGCGCTGGAAGAGGTTCGGCCGGGCAAATCATTCTTAGGCTTCGGACGCGATGCCAGATCGAAGCTGGGTTGAGTCGTTGGCTACTGAGCGCTGCCATCCTGAGGCCTGAGGTTTGGTAGTAAATCTGGCGTGCAGCGCAACCCTGGTAGAGTTGCGGGCGATTCACAAATACTCGAAGGCAACACAGAGGAGACCCCTTCCACAGTAAAGATTGAACATGGAGACTCTTCTGATCTGCACGGAAATCATGCAAAGGTCGCACGGTTGATTAGCAACCCAATCTCGTTCGCAGCGATTTGTCGGAGACTCAGCGGGATCATTCATTGGTACCGTGCACCCAAAAAAGATTTAGGTATTTGCGCCGCGCGGCAGTTGAGCTCACATTTAGCCGCTAGGCGGCGCGGTACTGTTTCTGCCTGCCCTTCCCGCTCTGCCCTTGTGAGTCATGAATTTACAGTCATAAAACAACCGAAAAGAGTGGGACGAAAACGCTTTCAGCGGTGGTGCCGGCGCCCGAAATGCTGCGAGAGCCGCAGTACTTCTTCAATATGACCATGTGCCCGGGGATCGCTGCAGGTTAGGAGCGACGGATTTGGCAGGGGCGTTTAAATCGCACCTCTCAGGCAGGGTGTGGTCTGACACTACTCCTCGTCCTCCGGCTCATAGCCGAGGTCGCGTTCAATGTCGGCCCAATCAATGTCGGCCCAATCAATGTCGGCCCAATCGCCGTCCTCGTTCACTCTTGCCTTCCGGCGTCTAACCCGTGCGGCAATTCCGGGTAATACCCTCGTCGGCAAATTCGGAGAGCAAATCTTTGTACTCTTCGAGTTTGGCGCGTGCGTCGGGCAGCACGGAAGGAAGATTTGTGGTGATGAACTTCGTTAGTCGCGCGTCCGGAATGTTCCCGAGGCGGATATCGTGATAGCCGAGATTCTCTTGTTCTTAGCTAAATTGGCGAGCTCTTCGTCTCCATTGGGGATAGTTGATTATAGGTCTGGTGCAACACCACTCCGCATGGGTTGAGGATGACAAACGTCGAAAACTGGATACGCCTGACAATTAAAACCCGCACGGCGTCGAGTGCGAGACATTTGCTGAGCAGTGCTGTCACTCGTTTATTGGCGCGGTTCAGCTTTGGTCTGCTATTTGAGCCTATAGCACTATTATTTCTTTGGTGATGGTGGTGGGCTGGGATGTTTGACCTTCTGGCCGCCTTTGCGAAATCGGTGTTTCATCGCCGTCGCTCCTGCTTTTCTCTTCGTTGTTGCTGGCGCCTCACCAACTCTTTGGCCAGGTTCTCGAAATGTTCCCAATACGAGGGTCGCGCTGTTCGCCGCGCACGGCGCCCACATATTTCATAATAGTGTTGTTCCGGTAGCAATCGATCACATAGTCGCCAAACGACTCATCAATCAGATCCAGGTCGATGAGGTCGCGCGACCAGTAAAGCCCCATGTCCTCGAAAAAATCGAGATAACGCTCTATCTCTTCCTCGGTAAGTTGAGGATCGCCCGTGCCGTAGTATTTCCTGGAGATGGCTCGTGGTTCCTGATCCTCGATGAACTCGGTCCGGAATTGCCTGTATGATTCCAGCCGGAGTCGCCGGTTCTCACGGCCACGTGTGAGTAAATGCGCCAAAAGCTGGGCCAGAAGTGCAGCGCCCGCACCGATCAGGGCCGCAACCAGGATCCAGAACGGCGATGGAGGAGCTGTTGCCGTCGGTAAAGTCATAGCCCCGAACCATCTCCCTTCCCCTATCCTTCTCCCACTCCGCAACCTGATCCGGGAGCACCGAGTACAGCTCGTACCGTCGATGACGGCGGCTGTTGGTCACATTCGCCCGGCGTAGCTGGCCAGAAAATCAATGAGGAAGTCGCGAACACCCGCGAGCATATGGCTGATGTCGCTCGAAGAATTCCGACCGAATCTTGCGTGATCTGCGTTCCCGCGTAGCTTGTTCCAGAGTTGTATCTTCTGGCGCCATAGGTCGTTGTAAATTTTCGCGTCAGCGAGCTTGTGGTTCAAGGAGGAGATGTCTTCGCTCTCTCGTAGAGTCACTTCATGGTTTCGGGCGATCCGCCGCAGCCCATTTTCGAGTACAGCTCCGACAAGGAACGCAGCAATATCGACGAACTCGGCTCGATTTTGATAGAGAAGCGCCTGAGCCATGTTTAGAAAATCCGCATAGAAAGTTGACGATACGATTTGCTCGAGGCGGCCGATGGCTCCAAATTCGAGGTCCTCCTTGACAGCACACAGCAACCCCAGCCCCAGTTGAACGTGACCCCAGGTGTTCTCGTCCTCTCGATAGACTGCCTGAAATCAATATATTGCAAGCTGCTGCTTCCGAACGCTTTCTGCAGAAAGATACAACATGCTAGTTTCCACTCTCCAAAGGCACCTTGTTTACAAGCTCATTGCCAAGCCTCGTGCCGCCGAGAGATTCTTCCTTGGTGAGTAGTTGATCGAGGCGCGTTTTCACTCGGTCGAGGCTTAGCATCTGTTCTTCTTCTCACACGCAGGCCTCATTAATGCCGCAGCCAGCGGGCGCCATCGTTCAGCATGACTCGCATGTTTCTGAGGTGTGTCACAACCAAACGAAGGTTCCGGGAAGAAGTTGCCCAAAATGATTCAGTAGTGACAGGCTCCGGCAACAGTCTGACTGAACGCGAACGCACTCTCCTCCCGTATAACATACCACCACCAATGAATAGCGAACCCGCCTCAAATGAACTGGTCGCGCATCCGCCATACGAAATCCATAAGCATGTTGGCTAACTCTTATCCGTCATGCTTCTCATCGGCCTGGCTCGACGGTCAGGGCAATTACCACTTTTGCCCCATTATGGTGATAGGACCAGGGATGAGATTTCTCTCGATGAAGTCGAACGGATTAAATTCGAAAGAAATGTTTAAGCTGCGGCGGCTGCCCGAGAGCGATAACATTCCCGGTGGACGGGGTTCGATAGCACCTCCAGAGTTTCCTATGGCAAGTCCTGTCCTGGGAAGATGCACAAGTTGGCTAGCGCACGCGCAAGGCAGGATGACCCGAGAAACACCTCAGCTTGCGCTAGATGCATGCGATCCGGATTGATCGGCCTAGCTAAAACACGTAGTTGAGGTCGTGCCCGATGAGGCCTTCCCCGCGGGCAGCAGGTATCGCAAACCACCGGCGTTGCTTCTTCTTCGATGATCCGCGAACCTGAAGCTCATACTCAGCTTATTGCTTGACGCATTCCACTGCGTGGTGCTTAAGGCCATTCAGTCGCGGATTCCACGCCTGCTAGTGGTCGCAAAGATTTTTGTCTTGCGTAACCTTTAGCTCGATACCCCCCAATTGCGTACTGGGGCTCCACCTCAGCAGCCAACCGGGCAGACGCGACGCCTGCTCGCGTTTGGACCGAAGCTGGTTTCATAACTAACCCGGCCAGGTAAAGCAGTCATGAAACGGGTCCCCCAAGGCGATCAGGCAAGGAGAAAACGTTGAAGAGACGATTTATTGGCCTAGCATTGGGTCTGTTGGTATTTGGAATCATCCTCCGGGTGAGATCAGCCTGCGCTGCGGCGGGCAGTCTTGACCCGACTTTCGGCAAGGGCGGCGTCAGCATAACCAGCTTTGCTCCTTCCGGTTTCGTCATCCCCTACTCCGTTAAGGTGCAGCCGGATGGCAAGATCATTGCCTTGGTTCAGGCGGGAAATCTGACCACCGAAGTCTTGCGCTATACATCCGGCGGTGCACTTGATCCGGGCTTCGGCCACGGCGGAATCGCAGCGCTGCCGATTCCGTTCAGCGAATCGTTTGGGACGATGGCACTCCAGTCGAACGGCCAGATTGTCGTTGCGGGAACGGTGACCGATCCTGGTACAGGTGCGGCTGCGTTCGGCGTCGAACGTCTTAATACGGGCGGAACAGTCGATGCCACTTTCGGAAGCGGCGGCTTGGCAATCGCAAGTATAGGCTTCCCCGGAACGCAAGGCGTTGTGTTAATCGAGCCGAGTGGGGATATCTTGCTCGGTTCCCA
>JAFAPG010000748.1 GCA_019247235.1 Acidobacteriota bacterium | reverse complement strand
CAATTAAAGATGAGTTGGGCCACAGGACTTAGCGCGGAAGCTTGGTTGCCGGCGCGGCGCGGTATCATCCAATCCGCTTCCTCGCGGACAAAGAAGGTAACGGGAGCGACACTGGTGGGAATGACCCGCCTTCGATTTATGCCTTCTGAACTCTCGAGGGTTGCCGGGTGAGGCGACAAACGCCCCCAGCCGACGGCCCCGGTTAAACACAGCTGATCGAGCCATTTGGGATCATAATCGGCGATACGGCGGGCAAGGATCTGCCGCTCCCAGGCGTTTGCAGGAATTTCGAAACCTTGCAGCTGCCGAAGTACTTCAACCGTTGCGCGTTCCCCCTGAAGTTGTGATCCTGGCGCCAAGTGCTGCCAGCGTAACAACCAACCCATGAATTGTGCGGCTGTGACCGGCTCGATCTGCTTGCGTAGGCTGGCAACGGTCAGCCGGTGAATGCGAGCTAACAAACGGCGCTCGCACCACTCCGTCGAGTCGATACCAGGATTGCTAAACTTACCCCGCAGTATCGAACCGCTGGCCTCGAGCCGAAGCAGCACCTTTTCCACCTCGGAAGGGGCCACGCCGAATAGGTCTGCAAGGCCGATAGCTGTGACCGGTCCTAGATGTCCTAGCCACCCAGTTACCATGGCCACCAATGCATCGTCGCCAGAAGGTACGGTCTGACCTAAGTCGGGCAGAGCGGTTTCAAAGCTGGCCTGAGGGAATATGGCGGCAAAGGTCGTGGCTCGCTCGGCGGTGACCCAATAAGCTTTACCATCGCACCAAGCAATCAGAGCTCGCCCTCGCGCGAGCAGCTTCTGAAACATTTCCCTCCAGAGGTCACCGTGAGCTTGTATCGTGTTCACAATAGAACCGGCAATTCCTGCCTCACAACCCTCGATTTCAGCCTCTCCACCCGGAGCAGCAGAGGATTCTTGGCCATGGCAAAGGTCGCCGACGGGAAAAGCAATCAGGGAATAGAGGGTGTCGTGCAGCTCATCCGGATCACGCGCATCGGGCCAGGCCTCTTCCCTCACCTGCTTAATCGCGGCCGGGTCGAGCTTCCCCACTTCCTCAAGCACCGACTCCGGGAGAACTCGTCGCATCTCGACGGCACGGGCGCGACGCTCTTCAAGAGGTGCATCATCCAGGTAGGCATATGGATTGGCGTTGAGGATTTCATGGGAAAACTGTGAGGGCACCGGGGTATCGACCGCCAGAACGCGGACGCTACCTTCGGAGATTCGGCGCAACACCTGCCTAACGCCCTCGATATCCATGGCCTCGGTGAGCACATCTTTCATGACTTCTTTCACCAGGGGGTGGTCAGGAATCTGTATGTCGCCGTCGATATTTTCCTGGCATGCAGCTACATCAGGAAACACTGAAGCCAGCAGATCATCCGAGCGTATGCGCTGAATTTGCGGAGGCACCTTCTTTCCCCCCTGAAAGCGGAGCAGGGCCAGGGAGCGGTTCGCATCCCAGCGCCAACGAGTGGCAAAAACGGGGGCCGCGAGAGCTGCTTGCTCGAGGAGAGTTTGAACCGTTTCCGCGTTGAGAAAATGGAATACATCTGCCAAAGGAAAGCTGTGCTGTTCGGACAAGGCAATGTTGAGACCATTGTCGGTGGCGGCGGCCTGCAGCTCAAAGTTAAAGCTGCGACAAAAACGTTTGCGCAGCGCCAGACCCCAGGCTTTATTGATACGCGCACCGAAAGGAGCATGGATCACCAGCTGCATACCCCCGGCTTCATCAAAAAAGCGCTCGGCAATGACGGTGGATTGAGTGGGAACCGCCCCGAGCACGGCGCGGCCTTCAAGGATGTACTGAATCGCCTGCGCGGCGGCGGAGTCATCCAGTCCACATTGCTCGCTTAGCCAAGCTATGGTCTCTGCCACTTCGGGCCGCTTCTCGGAAACTGCGATTGGGGAGAACCCCGGCAGCCCTCGACTGATTTCCTCTCGTAGCTGCGCCACATGAAAAGAGAGCTCCTCAGTGCGAGCGGGCGCCTCACCCAGCCAGAACGGGATGGTGGGCGGCGCACCATGAGCATCTTCGACCAGGACACGTCCTGACTTGCTTTCCACCCGGCGCACCCGCCAGGAGGTATTGCCGAGCAGCATGATGTCCCCAGCATTGCTCTCGACCGCAAAGTCTTCATCGAGAGTTCCGACCACCACGCCTTCCGGCTGAGCCACAACCGTGTACAAAGCGGTCTCAGGAATGGCTCCCCCACTGGTGATGGCAGCCAGACGCGCCCCTCGCCGAGCACGCAGTTGGCGATGAACCCGGTCATGGTGCAAAAAGGCGCCGTACCGACCGCGCCGGGCAGCAATGCCTTCAGAAAGCATTTCCAGAACCGCGTCGAAGAGCTGGCGCGAAAGGTTGCGGTAAGGATAGGCACGGGTTACGAGCGCAAATAGCTCATCTTCCTCCCATCCGGAGGGTGAATCTCCTTGATTCTCAACAGCCGGCAAATCTTGCCCCTGGGGAGGGAGGACCGAGTGGCTGGCGCTAGCGCAGGTAGCTACCAGCTGTTGCGCGAGAACGTCTAAGGGCGCCTCAGGGATCATAAGTCGATCCAAATCGCCATGGCGAATGGCACGAACCAGAGCCGCGCACTCCAGCAACTCGTCGCGGGTGGTGGCGAAAAGCCTACCCTTCGGCACCGCGCCCCTCCAGTGTCCCGAACGGCCAACTCTCTGCAGAGCCACAGCAATCGAGCGCGGCGAGCCGATCTGGATAACCAAATCGACAGTTCCGATATCGATGCCCAGTTCGAGCGATGCCGTGGCCACCAGAACTTTAATTTGCCCCTCTTTGAGTCTTCGTTCCGCAGCTAAGCGAAGCTTGCGCGACAAGCTCCCGTGATGGGCGCCCACGTTTTGCTCGCCCAGCCGCTCCGCTAAGTGATGAGATACACGCTCGACCAAGCGTCTGGTATTCACAAACACCAACGTAGAGCGGTGTTGTTCCACCAGAGAAACCATCCCGTCGTAGATCTCCTCCCACATCTCGTTAGTGGCGATGGGACCAAGCAGGCTTGCGGGAATCTCCACGCCTAAATCCAGCGTGCGTTTGTGTCCTATATTCACGATGACTGGGTCGGCACGCCCATGCCCGGCAAGAAAGTGAGCAACCTCTTCAATCGGTTTCTGCGTAGCCGAGAGTCCAATGCGAACTGGAGCACGGGATGTCAGCGCTTCCAAACGTTCGAGCGATAGAGTCAGATGTGCCCCGCGCTTGTCGTCAGCGACAGCGTGAATCTCGTCTACGATAACCGTTGAGATGTCGCGCAAAATGGCGCGGCTCTTTTCCGCAGTGAGCAGAATGTAGAGCGATTCAGGAGTAGTGACCAGGATATGGGGCGGGCGCTTAAGCATGGCCCGACGCTCGTGCATGAGAGTGTCGCCGGTACGCACTGCAGTGCGAATCTGGGGCATGAGCAACCCGCGCTCTGCTGCCAGTTGAAGAATGTCCCCAAGCGGCTGTTCCAGGTTCTTTTGGATGTCATTTCCCAGAGCTTTCAGGGGAGACACGTACAGTACTTCGGTTCTGTCCTCTAGCTCTCCGCTAAGAGCTTTACGCACCAGGCGGTCAATGCACGCCAAAAATGCAGCCAGTGTCTTGCCCGATCCCGTAGGTGCGGAGATGAGAGTTGTGCGGCCAGCTAAGATGTGCGGCCAGCCCATCTCCTGCGGCTCCGTCGGAGTTCCAAACTTGCCGGTAAACCACTCAGAGACCAGAGGATGTGCCCAGGGGAGAACTGAAGCCATCAACATATTTTAATTTATGAAAGCCTGGTTTCGCAAATTATTCGCCCGTAAAAAGGTTACTTGCGCTTCAGCCGTTTTCTTTCTGCTCGGTGCTTGCTAGGCGTCTGATCTGGGGCTTTTGCTTGAAATAACGGAGAAAACATCGCAGCAAGCAATCGAACGAAGTACCGCCTCGCAAATTCAAGGCTTATGCTACAGTTCTTTCCATCTCCCACTCGTAAGATTCTGAGGATGGTCCTTTCTCAAATTCCGATTTGTTCGTGGTGGAGTCAAAGCTCAACGGGAACCGGGCACTCTAGGGGGGAAAGCCCATGCGTTGCAGCAATTGCTGATAACGTCTGTCAGAGCGGAGGAAATTGAATCTCTGGTCGACATTGATGTGATGCAGCGGGACATTTTCTTCCTCCGCCTTCTCCAACCAGGAAATGGTTGGCTCCGATTCTCCGAGTCCGGCATAAATTAGTGCGCGGTCGTACGGGGAAACGTAGTGATGTTTGGATTGTTGGTCTAATTCCTGGAGAAGTTCGCGGGCCTCCGCCTTGTTACCCGACGCAGCATAAGCATGGCCGAGGCTGGCCAGCGCCCCCGCTTTTTTATAGCTCGCAATTGCGTCCGCATACATGGCCTTGGCTTCGTAGACCTGTCCCAGGTTTACCAGCGCCATGGAGAAACCGGGGGCTAACTCCAAAGTTCTGCGCTGCTCTTCGATGGCTTGGTCGTACTGGCCAAGGTAGAAGTAGGCGGTCCCAACGCTCGTACCCGCGGTAACATTTAGCGGATCCAACTCTTGCGCTAGCTTTCTTTCAGCGAGATTGGCAGACTGCTGACCCAGCGCTTCGAGAAAATAGCCGTGCCATAGGTGGGCAGGCACATAGCTGGGATTGAGTTCAATAGCCCGTTTGAACTCTTCCTCCGCACCCCCCCAATCATATTCATTGAAACGAACTGCCGCCAGGGCATTATGCGCCCCGGGTAGTGTGTCATCGAGCTCGAGAGCCTTAGTCGCCATCTCTTTCGCTTTTCGAAAAGGTTCCCGTGGCGGACGAAATCCCCGCACGGCAAGCGGGATATAGGCCTCCGCCTCGGCCGCATATGCGAGCGCGAAGTTGGGATCAATGGCAAGTGCGTGGTCAAAGTAGGAGATGGAACGCTCTAGAGCTTGCTCGGACCTCTGCTCCCAGAAAAAACGCCCGCGCAGATATTCTCGATAAGCATCGGGATCTACGGGCGGGAACGCTGCGCCTCCAGGTCGGGCCCGCGGTGTGAACTTGGATTGCACGGCGTAAGCGATCGCCTGCGCGACCTCCCTCTGCATGGCGGGAGCATTCCGAAGATCGCGTTCATAAGATTGTGCCCAGAGATGGCGATCTGTAGGAGCATAAATTAGCTGGGCAGTGACCGAAACGCGATCACTGGCTCGCTGAACGCTACCTTCCACCACACCCTCGACGTTCAGCTCACGCCCGATATTGGGGACGGATTTTCTGGTCTGCTTATACTGCATGGCTGAGGTGCGAGAGATGACTCGAACCACATTGGTCTTCCCTAGCTCGGTTGTCAACGCCTCCGTCATGCCGTCGGCGAAGTAGTCTTGCTCCACATCTCCGGTGAGATTGACAAATGGCAGCACTACCAGCGATTGGATCGATGGAACGGTTGATCTCGCGAGCAGTCGGTTGCGCAGGTTACGGAAGCCGAGCAGTACGACGACCAAGGCGAGCAATGCCATGATCAAACCAGCCGTCCGGAAGTTCAGCAGGCTAGCTCTTCTCTCGGGCTCTCGCATTGTTTTCGGCAAATCGGCTGGGGGCGGTGAGGTGATCTTAGCGTGCCATTCCACGGGCGCAATAAACCGGTAACCACAACGCGGCACGGTTTCGATGAAGCGGGGGTTTTCCGCGGAATCTCCAAGCGCGTCACGCAGTCGCTTCACGGCGGTGTTAACGCTGTGTTCGAAATCGACAAAAGTATCCGCCGGCCACAGGTTACGTTGAAGTTCGTCGCGTGTGACCACTTCTCCACGTTTGGAAATCAAGCAAACCAGAAGGTCAAAAGGCTGCCCCTGAAGCTTGATTCTGATCCCAGATTTGTGCAACGAACGCGCCTGAACGTCCAGATCAAAGATTCCGAAATGAGCGATCTGTCGGGATGTCTTTTCCGCTTGCAAAATGAGAGCACTCCCCCGGGGAGTCTAACATTACAAGTTATTTAGTCCCTAGCAAACCACTATTCCCGTTACCTCGCCGCGTAAGTCGTTCCGGCACAGAAAGTTCCGGCGTTACCAAGGCTCAACCCTCGTGTGCGCACCCGGGCATTGCGCTGCCCAGGAATTTGACGATAGTGGATGCCCACGCGCGATCGCCGGATGGGAGCTTATGCCCCACTGTGCCGTCCGCTAAAACCTAGGAGGAAATTGTAATGACCCAAAAGTGCATGCTTTTAATGTTCGCCTTGCCCGTCATCGTGGCGCTCGAGGTCATACCCACGCCGGCCTTAGCTGAAAACAGCAACCATCGAAAGACCCTGGCGGTGGACGTAGCCATTGACGGCTCCACCCTGGCATTGAACAACAACAATCCCGCAGATCCGGCTAACCCGGTCAGAGGAACCACCTTTACCGTAACCGGCAAAATATTCCCCGGAGGCACCATTCCGCCTGGCATCGTCGCGTTTGACCCGAATCAGCCCGGCAGTATTGGGACCTGGGTGTGCACCGGCGTGTTTGTCGCCGATGCTTCCGATATATTTTCGGGAAAAGCAAAAATCGCCTTCCACACCAACCAAATTTTCATGTTTTCTGACGATCGTAATGCGTTATTCACCGAGGGACTCGAAGGTTCGGTGGGGACGACCACTCACCGGGTTGTGGTTGGCAGCACCGGCGCATTTGAGGGCTTAGTTGGACAGGAGCGCCAAGAAACTATTGGACTCAATTTGAATGGGAAGGGTCTGTTCGACATTCATTTTACCTTCGCGCTTAGAGAAAACGATTTTCGCTAACCCCTAGGGGTCGCCGAGATGAACAAATCCAGGTGATCCCTTTTGTTCTCCTCCGGCAACGCGCTCCTTAATATTGGTTGGATGAATCATGAATAGGGGGTAGCATTGCCCAGTCTCCGAAAAGTGCGCTTCAACCACGAAAGGCGGATGATGAAATGCCCAGCCCAAGAGCCCGTCGAGTCAGCTTTTGTAGTGCATTATTTTGGAAATTCGCAATTCTCCTCGCCGCTTCTATTCCCGCGTTCCCCCAATCGCCGAATGTGGTGGTGGAATGGAACAGTGCAGCCTTACAGGGGGTGCGCGATTCCAAAATTGGGCCGCCGATGGTCGCGCGTGCCCTGTATGTTGTTCATCATTGCATCTACGACGCCTGGGCTGCTTACGACGCCACGGCTGTGGGAACCGTGTTCGGAGGCTCTCTTCGTCGTCCCCAATCCGAACGGACCCTAGCCAATAAGAACGCGGCTATCAGCTTTGCCGCTTATCGCGCCGCAGTCGACTTATTCCCCGGTGACAAGGTCACAGTCTTCGACGAGTTGATGGCCGCCCTTGGCTACGACATCAACAACAATGCCACCGATCCGGCAACCCCCGCAGGCGTCGGTAACCTGAGCTGCGAAGCAATTCTACGGCTAGCCCACGGGGATGGCTCGAACCAACTCGGGAATATGACGGCCAGCGGTACACCCTACGCTGACTATACTGGCTACGCTCCCGTTAACCCTGCCGCCATGGTTCCACTCGGCCCCGAGTACGATTATTCAAACCTCAATCCCAATCGGTGGCAACCGCTAACTTACTTCAATGGAACGACGACTGTGACTCCATCTTTTGTCGGTGCGCAATGGTCGAAGGTCGCGCCGTTCGCCCTAGAGTCAGGAGATGAGTTGCTGTCATTGATCGCTCGTTTCGGCCCTGCGCACTATCCCTCCGAGACCTATCGGGAACAGGCAAAAGCTCTAGTTGCAATTAGTGCTGGTCTCACCGACCGGCAAAAGATGATTGCCGAGTACTGGGCGAATGGTCCGAATACAGAGCTCCCACCTGGGCATTGGGACCTCTTTGCACAGTTTGTTTCCGCCAGAGACCAGCACACGGTGGACGATGACGCCAAGATGTTCTTCGTCTTAACCGCAGCCATTCACGATGCCGGCATAGCCGCGTGGTCGGCCAAATCGAAGTTCGATTCTGTTCGGCCGGTTACTGCAATTGCTTTCCTATTCCATGGGCACACCATCAGGTCGTGGGGAGGGCCCTACCTCGGAACGGTGACGATGGATGGCGGAGACTGGATTCCATACCAGCCCGCGACCTTCCCCACGCCGCCCTTTCCCGAATACATCTCCGGCCACAGCACCTTCAGCGCGGCCGGAGCGGAGATTTTACGCCGCTGGACACACAGTGACACATTCGGTGCTTCGGTCACCTTCGAGTCGGGCAGTTCAGCCGTCGAGCCGGGGATGACTCCTCGAACTAGGCTAACCATCGATTGGCCAACCTTCACCGATGCCGCCAACCAAGCGGGTATTTCACGTCGCTACGGCGGAATCCATTTCGAAACCGGCGACCTCGTTGGCCGAGCCGTCGGCACATCAGTGGGGGAGAAAGCTTGGCTGAAGGCACTAAAGTATTTCAGGGGGGATACTGACGTTCACCTGCCGCAGGTTAGAGTTGCTGAGCTCGCGCATTAGAAAGTAGAGATACGCGAGAAAGACCGTCACCGAGATGTTAGACACCCGCCACATAAGGTCAGCGGTCGCCCAAGCTCAGTGGTCGAGAGCCCCGAATTAGGTGTTGGATGGCTGATCACAGGCTGCGCAAGAGTTGCGCCGCCATGGTTGATTTTTTGCCAATGTAATGGCGAAGCGGCCGTCCGTGCGGGCTGCCCAACACAGCGGTTTTGTCAAATCGAGAAACCGTGTGTCGATCCTAGACTATGGTCGCGTTCCGTAACTCTCGGAAACCTCCCGAGCCTAAAGCGAAGAAACATCTCCTTGCCGCTCAGCCTGAACCCACCCGAGATTGATGGAACTCGCGGGGTGGGCATGCGCTGCGAGCTTTGCCTTTGCCTTCGCTGCTCCCTTCTGAGAAACTGGCTTCAGTCCGATGGGTCGCATTCACGTACTTCCTGAACACATCGCCAACAAGATTGCCGCCGGGGAAGTTGTCGAACGTCCTGCCTCGGTTGTAAAGGAACTTCTCGAGAATTCCCTTGACGCCGGATCGCGACATATCCGTTTGCAGCTTGAGGCCGGTGGAAAGAAGTTAATCCGGATCAGCGATGATGGGTGCGGCATGGTACGAGATGACGCTCTGCTGGCCTTCGAACGCCACGCCACCTCCAAGATCAGGAATGCCGAAGACCTGACCAATGTTGCTACTCTAGGGTTTCGTGGGGAAGCCCTTCCTTCGATCGCTTCCGTGTCTCGTTTGCGCCTCGATACGCGCGTGCAGGACGAGGACTCAGGCACCACGGTTGAGATTGCCGGGGGGAAAATTCTTCGTGTCGAAGAGGCCGGCTTGCCCCCGGGCACATCGATCACGGTGCGCGATCTCTTCTTCAATACCCCGGCGCGAAGAAAGTTCCTGAAGTCGGAATCGACCGAGCTTTCTCACATCGCCAGTCTGGTCACCCACTACGCCTTGGCTCATCCCGAGACCCACTTTGAGCTTCATTCCACAACCAACGCCATATTGGTAGCGCCTCCGGTCGGCCACCTGCGGGCCCGTGTCTACCAGGTGTTCGGCAAAGACGTGCTGGAGCAGCTCATTCCTATCAGCGCAGAGCTGCCGCTCGCTCGGGCGGGATTGCCCGCTCCCCCTCCCTGGAAACGGACAAAGCAGGAGAGCGATGGCACGACCACCTCGCCCGGCAGCTTGCGCCTGGATGGGTTTGTCTCGAAACCCGAGGTACAAAAACTTAACCGCGGCTCCATCTATACTTTTGTCAACTCCCGTCTGGTCCGGGACCGCTCCATCCAGCATGCTCTGAGCGAGGCGTATCGCAATGTGATCCCCCCCACGGTTTTTCCTGTGGTACTGCTTTTTTTGCACATGCCGCATGCTGAGGTAGATGTCAACGTGCATCCCTCGAAAACCGAAATTCGCTTTCGCCAGCAAGCCGTGGTGCACGATTTCATTCGCGACGCCGTACGCTCCACGATGGTCAAGGCTCGGCCGGTGCCCGGCTTCGTTGGCGAGATTCGTGCCCGACCGACGGCCACTCCGGCGCTTGCCGTCCATCAACCAACCGCCGGAGCCTTCGATACGGCACAATCGATTCCTGGCTTCCTGCTTGAACTCGGCTCTCCGGCCAGCACCTCGTTCCACTTCATCGATCAGATACAAGTCAAAGCCGGCAGCACGAATGTGAGCCCCCAGATTTTGACACCGCCAGCTACTGCCACGGCTCAGATTGCCGCAGCCTGCGACACCGCGCTTGCCGAGGATTCAGTCAGCGAATCGGCCGCCAGTCTTGCGACGCTCAAACCGCTCGGACAGCTACGCGATTCCTTCATCTTAGCGGTGAATCAGGATGCTCTTTGGATCATTGATCAGCATGTAGCGCACGAACGCATTCTGTTTGAAAAGGTGCTGCGGCAGCGCGCAGAACAACGGGTCGAAAGCCAACGCCTGCTCATGCCCATTTTGATTGAATTGAACCCCGCACAACAGGCTGTGCTTCGAGATATCTCAGAAGAACTGGAGAAAAACGGCTTTGAAGTTGAACCTTTTGGCGCACGCAGCATTGCCGTGAAGGTGGCTCCTTCGGAGCTAGAGGCGAGCGAACTCGAGCACATCTTGCACGAGCTGCTCGAACAGTTTTGCCGCCAGGAGCAGGCCTTAAACCTAGAGCAGGTACGCCGGCAAATTGCGGCTTCGATCGCCTGTCACGCCGCCATTAAGGTCAATATGACGCTTGAAGCGAGCAAGATGGAGTGGTTATTGCGTGAGTTAGCCAAAACCGACTGCCCCATGGCATGTCCTCATGGCCGGCCGGTGGTTCTCAGATATTCGATGAAAGAAATTCAGAAGGCGTTCAAAAGAATCTAGGCAGAGCGCACCGGGTGCTTCGGCGCCAGAGTCTCGAACTCGCTGCATCTTATGACCCCAGAGGATCTGATTCGACTACGCCGGGAGAAATGGTCGCTCGACGGGACGGCTGTGCGCACCCTAGAAGCAGCCCAGGGCTTCATGGAATCGGTTGGTTTTTGCCTGATGTTTCCTTTGGCGCAGCCTTTATTGGTGCCCACCTTCATTGGCGCCTGGTCGGGATCTGATGGTGGACTTCCCACACAACGTCAGGCCTACCGTGATGTCCGAGCCAAGGCGGCGACCGAGCTCATGGTGCGCCTATTGCGCGAAAAGTCCGCCTACGAAGCCAATCTTTTCGATGAAAATAACGCGTTTCTTCTCGCTGCCTCCATCTTCCCCTATTTCTACGCCCTGGCGGGAGACCGCAATCCGCGGCATCCGCCCCAACCAGGCCCGCGATCGCCCTATTCGCAACTGGCCTGCGATGCCTACCAAATCATTCATCGGCAAGGGCCCATTTCCAAAATGAAACTCCTCGAGCA
>JAFAPG010000930.1 GCA_019247235.1 Acidobacteriota bacterium | reverse complement strand
TCTTTACTGCTTGATAGGAAACTGAAATTTCCTGCCCCATTTTCCCATTAACCTCGTGTCCGAGTAGTTGCACGACCCTCGCCAAACTTTCGTTATGATTTCGCGGCACTTAGGGCTATGACTAGGCGGCAGCTCTCCAACTTGTTGGAGAAAACTGGGAAACAGTTATGGTTTTCTGTAGATGATCCCTCGTGCAAGAACGATTGGCAACTGGGCGGGATGTACAATGCGAGCTTCCGGGCGGAGTCGAAAAGCGAGAATCCTCTGGGGCTAGTTCGCGTTTGGGAGGCAAATAGTGAAGGCTTTTTTCTTTCTCCTAGTTACCATCCTATGCGGGGCGGCGGCATCGGCCGAGGAAGGCACGGCGAAGGATCAAACCCGTATGTTTCTGCCTCGGGATACATTATGGGGTTTTGCGCAATTTGACGTTGCTCCGCCCCACAATGAGATTGACCCCAATATTTGCCGCTCCGATGCCGGCAATTTTGGCGGGGCCAATGCACCCTGTAACGCCTTTGCCCGTTATATGTTCTCTGGCGTTTTGGAAGCTCGTCCCTTCGGCCGTGGCCCGCTCCGCCGCTTTATGCTATTTGGAGAGCCGCGGTTTTTGTTGGGCAGGAATGTTCCCCAGCATCTTTATACCTGGTCGCCCGCCGCAATTGGCGTTGAGCACTCCTGGGGTGCGGCTGTTTACCTGGGACAGGGGTTCGAGATGCGGGTGACGCAACATTTCTTGTTTGACCGCTTTGGGTCACGAGATCGAAACCTAGGTGCAGCCGATCTGGGAGCCAATGGTCCCTGGGGACGCTACAACGTCATCGGGGTGCGGAAGTATTTTGGCACGCGACGATGGTAGCTCCGGATACGGGATCTCGATCCGCTCAGCTCATTTCATAAAGCAGTTTATCTTGATCGAATCAGCGAAAACGTTCGGAAAACAAAGTGGTGGCGAGCGCTTTTCCGCCGTCCCCTTCCGCGAACCGGAGGCCGCCCGGGTCATTTATGAGCGTACCTCTAGCAAACTTTCCCCAGCCCTGGCCAATGCTCTTCCCGCGCTCCTTGGCGAATCGCCCGATCCAGATTCTGCCCTGCTGCTTTTCGAACGACTGCTATTTGAGGGCACGCCGGAAAGCTTGCGCCTCATTGAGAGTCATGCGTTCCTGGCTCATTATGCGATTGCGGTTTTTGGAAACAGCTGGTATCTGGGGGAGACCTTAATCCGTAATCCTGACTTGCTGGCCACGTTCTTGCGCGAGAATCGTCTGGACAGGAGCTTTACGCGGGAAGAGTTTTCTGAATCCCTGGCCCGCTTCCGTTCGCGTTCGCTCGAACGCAACGGCTCGGTATTGCTTGCCCGGTTCAAGAAACGTGAGTATGTAAGAATTTTCCTGCGCGATGCACTCAGAATTGCCCCTCTGGCCGAGACCACCGCAGAAATTTCTGCCCTCAGCGATGTGCTTATCGAAGAGGCTTTACGCGAGGCGGAGAGTGAAATGGAGCGCCGCTTCGGCCTGCCCCAACACCAGGAAATTGAAGGCAGGACTGTCAGCACTCCCTTCACCATCTTGTCTCTCGGAAAACTGGGTGGAAGTGAGCTCAACTACAGCTCTGATATCGATTTAATGTTTCTGTTTGGAGACGGACAAGAGCCGGCAGCAGCGCCAATTTCCAATCGCGAATATTTTATACGATTGGCGCAACAGGTCACGGAAATTCTCTCGCGGCCGACGGAAGAGGGGCCTGTATTCCGCATTGATCTCCGGTTACGCCCCCAGGGCAACGAAGGAGAACTGGCGATCAATTTGACTCGCGCGCTTCAGTACTACGAGCTCACAGCTCACGATTGGGAGCGCCAGGCACTCCTGAAGGTACGTTTTTCCGCGGGCAGCAACCGACTGGCTCGGGAGTTCATTCGCCGGGTGCAGCCGCTGGTGTACCGAGAAGAGGTGAACTTCGCGGCTATTAAAACCGCGCTGGTGAGTCGGGAGAGAATCGAGCGCAAACGAAGGCGTCAGGCAGCCGTCGAGGGTCGAAGTTTGGATGTGAAGCTGGACCGGGGCGGCATCCGCGACATTGAGTTTCTGGTGCAGTGTCTGCAGCGAGTCTATGGAGGACGCGAACCTTGGCTGCGCTCTGGCGGAACATTATTCTCACTGCAGAAACTCCATGACAAGGGCCACATCCGCGGGCGAGAGTTTCACGAGTTGACCGCGGCCTACTCTTTCCTGCGTCACCTTGAGCATCGGCTGCAGCTCCGTCACGGACAGCAGGTGCATCGTCTTCCTGAATCCGATCACGAGCGAGAGATCTTAAGGCGGGCCATGCTGGGTCTGACACCGGGATACCGGCTCGGGGATCTGGTCATCGCAGTCGAGGAGCGCCTTGCCTCGGTGGCGCAGATTTATCAACAGGTCATCTACCAGCAACAAACCGCGAGATCCCTCGTGCCCACTTCTGGGGAATTCCGTCTGCAAAGCCGTTCCGAGGGCGCCTTCAGTGAACAGGGATATGGGCAGATGGTGGAGCGATTGGGGGAGGACGCACCTCAGCTTGCCAGCCTATTAAAAGCCGCGCAACCGGGCTCATTGGCGCGAAAAAACCTACTTCGATTGCTAAGCGCGGCATTTGCCAGCTCGGCCCGGTATGCGACTTTGATACGCGAGCAGGCCGCCTTAGCCCGTTCCCAAGCCGTATTTGCCAGTACGGAATATTTGACGGAATTACTGGTTCGGCATCCCGAAGAGGTGGCCACTCTGGGTGACATTGTTTCCTCTGACCGGGAGGCGCATGGCGCCAGCTTATTGATTTTCCCCGAGCAAGACAGTCTTTCAGCGCGAGATCCGGTCTTCAGCTATATCGCCAGCACCGACGCCCCTCCGAGCGAGAGGATTGCTTTACTGCGCCGGTATTTTCGCCACCGAATGTTTCGCTCGGGAGCGCGCGATGTGGTCGAACTTCGCCCCATTTATCAAGCTCTATCGGAGACCAGCTCCGCCGCCGAGGAGGCGATTGCTGCCGCCTTGGGCATTGCCGGCAATCCGCCTGGTCTCGCCATTCTTGCCCTGGGTCGGCTGGGCAGCCGCGAATTCGATTTATTGTCGGATGCCGATCTGCTCTTTGTATGTGATGAAAGCTACGAACGACAGTCTCTAACCAGAGCGGCCGAGGAGGTTATGCAGGCGCTTTCCGCCTATACCCAGGAGGGAATGGTCTTCCCCGTGGATACGCGGTTGCGGCCGCGCGGCGCCGAGGGCGAGCTGGTCATCACTCCCAAGCAACTCGAAGAATACTTTGCCGCCGAGGCGCAACCCTGGGAGGCGCTGATGTACACGAAAATGCGCCTGATCTGCGGGGATGGCAAAGTGGGAGCTCGTACCACTTCGGCCACAGAGATTCTCTTTCAAAGATTCGCTAGTGACGGCAATTTTCCCGCCGCCGTGCGCCAGATGCGCAGGCGATTGGAGGAGGCGAGCGCCCCGGAAAAAAGCATTCGCACCTCTCGAGGCGCGCTCTACGATGCGGATTTTCTTTCAAGCTTCCTGCTGGTGCGGAACCGCATCCCCCACAAGTTGGGTACCTTGCGTGACCGGCTATGGCGATGCGCGGCCGCGGGTCTGCTCGAAAAGCAGGACACGGCCACCCTCGATCACGCCGCCGAGCTCTGTCGCACCGTGGAACATGTTTTGCGCCTGGTTGTCGGGAGAAATA
>JAFAPG010000816.1 GCA_019247235.1 Acidobacteriota bacterium | reverse complement strand
TTTCACCTCTCCGGCGAGAGCTTCGGCCTCAAGAATCGTAGTACTCACCTTATGACGATCCAGCAAATAGTAGGCGATCGTATTCAAGCCATAGCGCCATAGAGTTGAGATGTCGGTGCGATACCAGCAACAGTCGGACATATGGGCAGAGAAGCCGCAGAAGTATCGGAAGCGCCGGTCAAGAGTGCCGGGTTGTACCAGGCCGGCGGCCGTCATGCGGTGGTTGCCTTCGAGGATGGTCAGGGGGGCGAACTCATTTATGGTAATTAGAAGGACGGAACTGTGTTGCAGCTCCTGATTCTGCTCTTCCATTTCTAGGCTCAGCGAGCGCAGCTTCAAGATGAAGGCATCGCGCGATTGCGAGCGAATGCGACCTCGGACCTTTTCCACCGTGTCCAGCAGCAGAAAACCTGGGGCTCCGTATCGCAGCCATTGATTGCGCGCGAACACCCGCACGCGGCTGAAATCTCGAGGCGACAACTGGATTTCCCACCATTCGGTGTCGGCAGGCAGCTCTCGCCATAGGCGACCGCGACGTTGGAAGAGCAATGCCCGGCGCAAGGCGTTCTCCCGCGCATCGTTCAGATCAGGTCGATACACCAGACGGCCAAAGCTTTGTCGATAACGGCGGAACTCTTCCTGGTAGAACTCCCCTTTCAAAAATTCGGCGATGACCTCATTCTCCTCAACCCGACGAACTCGATGTAATTGGCTGGAGACGACAGATCCGGCATGGCTGGGCTTGACCAGCGAGGAGAAGCGTAGGAAAGGAACCGACACAGCGAGGAGCAAGAGCAGTTTGAGCACGAACTGTACGCTAATGACCTCGTGTAAACCGTCATGAAAAAGATAGACAGCCAGAATAATCAGCGCACTGAAGCCCAGCTGCACCCAGGCAACATTCCCAATCTTGCGTGAAATCTCGTAGCTCATGAGCACCACGCTGACGCAGTAGATTGCCGTCATCGCGGCGTAATAGGCCATGAGGGCAGAGAAATCATTCGTAATAATGGGAAATCCAGCCCCGAGCAGGAGCCGCCAGAGAGTCGGTGGCGCTAGCCAGGCGCCTACAGAGGACACCACCCCCACCCCAATTACGAGCAAGAGCGCCGTGCTAAGCACCACGCGACCGCCCTTTCCCTCAGAATGAATTCCTGCTGAAAAGGGGAACATGCCGCTCACGATGGACCAGGAGAGCATATACACCAATCTCCCCACTAAGGCGATGGCGGCATATAGTCCCGCCTGGGTAGGATCGAAAAAGTGTTTCACCAAGACAACATCAAGATTGCTGATGATGACTTGACCGACAAAAAACGTCACCGCTTGTACACCCTCTCCGACGCCCTCCGCCAAGGTAGCAGGCGCGATATCACTGGCGTGATGGCGACGGGGAATCCCGCAGATATAGGCCACTAAAACCGAGGCTGAAGTCGCCGTCACCACTCCTTCAACGCCTTGGCCGGCGGCCATCAGGATTACCGTCCCTACCAGTTTGGCGATAACCTCCAAAGCAAAGTTGATGGCGAGCGGCCAGAAATCATACGTGCCTTGCATGAAGCCACGGCGAACACCCAGAGGCACATAGAAAACCACGCCCAGGGCAAGAGTGAGAATCAGGTTTTTGGAGGGAAGATTGAGGTAACGGGTAATTGCCGAACTCAGCAAGGCAAGCACCAGGCCAAAAGCCATTCCCGCCAGCCAGGAACGGCGATGCAAGAG
This sequence comes from Acidobacteriota bacterium, assembly GCA_019247235.1. Lineage (GTDB taxonomy): Bacteria > Acidobacteriota > Terriglobia > Terriglobales > Acidobacteriaceae > Gp1-AA145. The sequence continues at coordinate 1,316 of JAFAPG010000816.1, read as the reverse complement.
GCGATAGATGGCAGCCGTATCGCGGCTGGAGCTGCTGCGCGCCACGTACTTCGAGCAAATAAGCTGAAAGGCTAGGGTAACCGAGGACAAAATCATTAACAGCGTGTAAACGACGCTGGCGTGCCCAAAATCATCCGCTCCTAAGGCTCGAGCTATGGCGACGTTATAGATAAGGTTTACGCCGCTTACGAACACCGAGCTAAGCAGCATGATGGCGCTGCCACTTAGCACCCGTCGGCGCAGGTGGCCCTGGGGTTCAGATTCAAGTGAAACAATTTCAGGAGGCATCTGGTTCGCCGGGGAATCCTCTTGGGGAGTGACCCAAACTGGTTCGGAGTTGTTCATTAAAACAAGTTGAAGCGTATGACGGGAAGAATGGTGTTACGGTTTCTTCCGGTGAAATCGTAAAAACTTTGCTGCTCGATGCCGAAGGAGATACGAATCGGATAGTGCACTGGGACTTCTCCCCTGCCATCTTCAAGAACCCGCTCCAGGCCTTTCACGTAGGAGACGGTAATTTCGTTGCTCACATTGTCATAGGCATGGAAGCCCTTGCCCTGAGACCAGGCACCGGCGGCATGCACCTGCCAATGGGAAGCCGGCGGGCGGTAATCCAGTCGAAAACCGGGACGCAGTGCTTGGGCGATGGCAAAATTTGCATCTTCGACCCGCCAAGAACGAAGATATTCGGCCAGGATCGTTGCCTGCCAGGCAGTGCCAAACTTGCGCTCAACTCCGGCGTACGCTTCGGTTGTGAAATATTCGCGAATAAGGGGCCGGAACAATAAGTCGCGCCCCTGGTATCCGGTCAGAAACGCGGTTCGCGCCCAAGGCCGGCCGACACGGAACTCGACGCTTCCGGCAACATCTCGCGAGTGCAGCGGCATTTCCGTGAATGGCCCGGCTTCTCGGATCAGGCTGCCAGAGAGTGACACCCAATTACCGAAGGAACTGGTGTACAGATACAGGTACTGACGAAACAGATTTTGATTCATGTCGACGGGAGCGCGGGCATCGCGGCGGATGGTGTACTGTATGCCGGGATTAAAGCTGACCGTGCCCCCGAATATGTGCAGCTGGGGATTGATGCCAGCGTTAAAGATGGTGTCGTAGGTGTTGCGATACTGAATGGTGTCGCTGCTAGGAAATGAAACACTTCCACGTGCGTTGCGCTCGGCAAACATGCCGGTAATGGCAGGCCACCCATCGAAACGCAGATGATAGCGAGCAATGCCGATGGTCTCAATCGACGAGCGGGGGGGAGGCAGCAAGGCGGAGTTAGCGCTTAGCTGCCGCAAACGCGCGTCCAGCTGGTA
>JAFAPG010000742.1 GCA_019247235.1 Acidobacteriota bacterium | reverse complement strand
CGGAGCGACTTCTGGATTCCTCCAGTCACCATTTGGAAACGGAGGATTCTTAGTCGGTTGAAATACGCACTGAAACAGCCGTCCAGCTTCCCAACTACAATCGCGACATCTGAGCATTATTAGAAGGTTCATCTCCAGAGCAGTTTCTCGGCCTGTGGACGTCACGCGCATTCTTCCGCGAAGCGCGGTAGTGTTTTGCACGGTGGTACTTGCTTTCCCAGCACCCGGGCAGACATCCGCTCCCACCGCTTCCTGCTGGCAACCATCTCCGCCATCCTTTCCGGCTGGAACGCAAGCAGCCGTCTTGGCGCAGTCCTACAGCTTCCTCATTGAGGCCGAGAAGGTCCCTGCGCATCCCTACTGGCCAGCCGGTGATTCGGGCATCACGATGGGTGTGGGATGGGACCTTGGCCAGCATAACCGCACAGAACTGGTCACCACCTGGTCCCAGCTTGGCTCGGAGGATCTGGCTTTACTCGAGGGCACTATTCACAAAAAGGGTAAGGAAGCTCAAATCCTCCTACCCAAGGTCCAAAATATCGACGTTCCGGTGAAGCTCTCACTTGCGCTTTTTCGGGAATCATTAGCAAGCATCTACTACCCGATGATGATTAAACTTTTCCCCGGCGCGGAAAAGCTTCAAGCAGAAGTGCAGGTTGCGCTCGTCTCGCTCGTGTTCAATCGCGGCAACACGCTCGGCCACGATCCCGATTGGCGAACGGCAAAAGAGCTAGACAGAAGATGGGAGATTCGTCGGCTCCAAGATGACGTCAAACGTGGCGATCTATTCGCGATTTACATTCGACTCGGCACGATGAAGCGATTATGGGAGCACTCAAACGCAAGAGGACTGCTCTACAGGCGGCGCGATGAGCAACATCTTATTCGTCCCCTCGTGGACAAAGAACTGCATTGGCAAGAAGACCGGGACAAGCTCAAAGAGGCTGGATTACCGCCGTGCCATCAATAAACCGGTAACCGCGCACTTGCGCCGTACATTCCGACAAGTAAAAGGGCATCCGCTTGCGACGGATTGCCTTTCGCGAAAGAGACTGCCCTCTATACCCGTGCTAACGATACTCGGGCGAGTTCATTGCGTGAAGACCCTTTGGACAAGCGGACCATCCCGTCCTCGTCCTTCTCCTTAGTGAGAACGCGCTGCTTGAGTTTATAGTCGAGAATATTGACGACGCGCGCTGGGGAGCAACCTTCGTCTCCTTGGCAATCTCCGCCGCCGTGATAGGCCCATCCGCGTCTTCCACGACTTCTAACATCCCTTGCTCCGCGTCAGATTCCAGCGCCTCCGTCTCAACCGGTTCAGCAACGCGGCGCTTCGGGTTCTGATGCACGGACCGGTTTCTAGCTGCGAATGACTTTCAGGGTGCGAGAACCCTTCGCAGCAGGCTTGCGCGCGGTCGCCTTCTCCGCCTTGCGCTGGCGATCTGCGTCTGCGTTGCTCTATGGAATGGCGTTGTGTCCGCATTCCGCTCCTCGCTTCCGTTCTCGGGCTCGCGCCCGTGGCCGCTCTCGCCGCCCTCATCCCTGCGCATCGCGCGGTATCAGTGGAGCCCGCGCACTGCGACAGAAATGAAGGGAGGACGCACTTGGAGTGGCAACGACTTTGACGTCGGACCCTGGGCCTCCGTCGCGTCGCGCCTCTAGTTCCCGAGCCCTCGGGCACCCGTCAATTGGACGGTGCCTTGCCAGCGATCAAAGGACGTGTCGGGCGTGTTCACGTCAGCCTCGCCGTGCTGCCTCTATAGCGGCGATGTCGATCTTCTTCATCGTCATCATCGCCTCGAAAGCGCGCTTGGCCTCACCGCCACCAGCCGCAAGCGCATCCATTAGTGCGCGCGGGGTGATCTGCCAGGAAAGACCCCAGCGGTCCTTGCACCAACCGCACTGGCTTTCCGTACCGCCATTGCCAACGATCGCGTTCCAATAACGATCCGTTTCGTCCTGATTATCCGTCGCGATCTGGAACGAAAAGGCTTCGCTGTGCCTGAATGTCGGGCCGCCGTTGAGAGCGAGACAGGGAATCCCTACAACGGTGAACTCCACCGTCAGCACGTCGCCCTTCTTGCCACTAGGATAGTCATCGGGCGCCTGGTGGACAGCGGTTACTTCACTGTCCGGAAAGGTGGCGGCATAGAAGCGCGCCGCCTCATGCGCGTCTTTGTCGAACCAGAGACAGATTGTATTCTTTGGTTTCATGTTGTGTGCTCCGTGGGCTTGAATAGAGGGACCCGGTAATGTAATGATGCTGGTTCAATCGTCACACGTTTGTTGTTGATCCGGTAGAGACTATCTCCAGGACGAAACACCGACCATCAAGATCCACACGCCATTGCACCTGGTGTCAGGAGTCATCAACGGCGCAACGTTGACGGCAGGGTTGGCGGGTCTAAACTGGCTCGCCGCCTCAATCCTGACTCGTTCGGATACGGTTATCTTGGGGCATCGGACGCCGTCAAGTTCATCGCCGTATCCGGGCTGCGTGCTTTGGCGATTGCGGCGGCCGTGGCCGGCATTACCGTTCTGATCGGAATGGCGGTCGTGACAATCTTCAGGTCAGCGAGAATCGAACGCAGATGACTCGACGTGAAATTTTGGTGGCAGGATTATCTGGATTATATGGACAACTCCTTCGTGGCCAAGGGGTCAACAGCGTGCTCTTCGGCCAGGTTTTTGGGGCCGTGTGGAGCGCTGTTCGCGACCAGTTTTATGACCCGAACACCTGGGGCGTTGATTGGCTGAAAATTAAGAAGGAGTTCGCTCAACGCGTTTCCCTATGCAATTCTCGCGAAGAGCTTCTGGCTTTGTTGCAGGACATGCTTCGCCGCCTCCACAATTCGCATGTTTTTCTTTACTCTCGCGAGGAATGGGATCTGCGACAAAATGTTCTGCCGTTCAGTTTCGACAGATTAGGGCATAGGATTTTCATTCGAGAACCTCTTCAGCCGAAGGTCGCCGATCGACCGCAACAGTGTAGGCTTGGCGACGAGATTCTTTCCATCAACCAAGCACCGGTTGAGAACCTGCAACCATATTCGCTTGCAACAATACAGAACGTACAAGGCAATCCGAATTTTGGGCCGGCAGGGTCGGTTGCAGAATTAACGCTTCGCCTTGCTGGAAGAACCTTCATCGTCAA
>JAFAPG010000713.1 GCA_019247235.1 Acidobacteriota bacterium | reverse complement strand
CTGGGTGTTGCTGCTTTTTTACTAGATCCAGGTTGCCAATCTCGCCGGTCACGGTTTCCTTCGAGGTGCCGCTCTTTGCAAGCATAGACCATCGGCCGACTGAATTGCCCGTCGCCGTCACACCTGCTTAAATGAGGGAATGGCTTCTTCAGGCGAAATCCGCGTGGGTACAGCGGGATGGTCGTACAAAGACTGGGAGGGCATTTTTTACCCGCCCGGAATGTCACGCCGCAAACATCATCCCCTCGCTTTGATCGCGCGCTGTTTCGATGTGGTCGAGATCAACACATCTTTTTACGGGCACATCCGACCGGAGATTGCCAAGCTTTGGGCGCGGATCGTCACAGACACCAATCCAGGTTTTTTATTCACCGCCAAACTACACCGGTCATTCACCCACTCCCCACTTTCGGCTATGGAGCCAACGTCGGCGGTTTCCATTCGGCCGAATGATGAAGACGAGCGGTTGGCGCGTGAGGGCCTGGAGTCGCTCGCGGCGACCGGCAAGTTGGGAGCGTTGCTTCTGCAGTTCCCGGTCTCGTTTAAAAACACCAGTCTTAACCGCGAATACCTGGAAACCTTATTGCGACAATTCATTGAATACCCGCGCGTCGTCGAGGTGCGCCATTCCACTTGGAACAACCCCGAAACCATCGTCTATTTCACCGAACGCAATGTGAGCTTCTGCAACATCGATCAGCCGCTACTTGGTCGCTCGCTCGAACCTACCGCCCACGTCACATCCAGCGTTGGTTATGTGCGGCTTCATGGACGCAATTATGACCAGTGGTTTGAGGCCGAGAATTGTGCTGACCGCTACAATTACCTGTATAAATCGAATGAACTGGACCATTGGAAACAGCGAATTCAAAATATCGCCGAAAAGGCGAAGATCACATTCGTGGTCGCAAATAATCACTTCGAAGCGAAGGCAGGCGTCAACGCACTCGAACTCAAACATGGTCTAACCGGCTGCCGTGTTCTGGCTCCAGAGCCACTCCTGCGCCATTATCCGGAATTGAAAGCCATCGCCGATCCGCTCGTTGAAGGCGTCCAAGGCTCAAGCCTTCCCCTGTTGGCCTGAAAAGAGTCAGCACCGCCACCAGCCACGCCGTGCTCTCACTGGGCCGGCACATCACTGCCGGATTCGGGGGTTGGCCACCGAATACAGAAGGTCGGTGAGAAAATTAACCAACACATAGGTCAAGCCAATGGCAAGAATGCATCCCTGTACGAGGTAGTAATCACGGTTGCCGATCGCCTGGATGGTGAGGCGCCCGATCCCGGGCCAGGAAAAGATTGTCTCGGTCACAATGGCTCCAGCCAGCAAGGCACCGAATTGCAGCCCGAGAACCGTTAGAACAGGCAACATAGCGTTCCTTAGCGCATGACGATACACGACAGTTCGCTCGGGCAGCCCTTTCGCTCGAGCCGTGCGAATGTAATCATGGCCGAGCTCTTCAAGCATCGAGGTACGCACCATGCGGGTCAAAATCGCGGCCAGGGCGCTTCCCATAGTGAACGCCGGCAACACCAGGTGCGCGAGCGTACCTGTCCCCGAGACCGGCAACCATCCCAACTTGATGGCGAAGAAGAGAATCAGAATCGGACCGAGGGCAAAATTCGGGAACGACAGGCCAAACAAACTGATCACGCTCAGCAGTTTGTCATCCCAAGCCCCGCGTCTCTGGGCGGACCTCACGCCGGCAGGAACAGAGATCAGAACTGCAACCAGTAGCGCGGCAATTGTGAGTTGCAATGTGTAGGGATATCGTTGCCCAATCAAACTACTGACGCTTTGATTGAAGCGGAACGAAGGTCCCAAATCGCCACGCAACACCCCCCTCCAGTAACGAACATATTGACGAGATAAGGGCGCGTCCAACCCGTAAGCGTGACGCGTGGCAGCCACATCGGTTGCCGGTGCGCCCTCTCCAAGCATCTGCAGAATCGGATCGCCAGGGATAAGATGGATGAGTAGGAAAACCACCGAGACCACAAGCCACAGAACCGGAAGAGTGTACAAGGCCCGACTCAGCAACTGGCGATACATGAGCTAAGCATGCATTTAACCACAGTGCTCAGAGGAAAACACCCGCATAGTTCACCGTGATCGACGTATTTGTCACGCCTGCGCGACGTAGGAAACTAATTCGGCTCCTAGGATAACGCTGGCCGGTGGTCTAACCTGCGCCGCCCTCTCGGCAGTACTTCGCTGCGCTACGCCAGAGGAGTACAAGGCAGTTTCGATACCCCCAAGCGTAGCCCGGGAACGCTTTAGATCAACGGGTGGCGAAACCCGATCGAGTTTTCCATTGCGAAAACGTCCTGCCCCGATTGGCACAGAAATGTGAGACCGTCAGTGCATGAAATTTCGAAGGCGGAAAATAGTCACCGAATGTGCCATAAACTGTTTGCGCCCATGAATCTGCGCAGGTTGAATTTTGGACCTTCGCCAGTGCCTATCGGGAGGGTTCAAGAATTTCCACCCTTCTAAGGAGAGCTATGCCCACATTACGAAGTGTGACTCGGCTGTTGGCAATTGCTTCGTGCTGCCTGGTGACCGCGAGCCGCGGGTGGTGTCAAGCGTCTCCCGACGCACTCACGCAGGGATTTGAAAACCCGCCAAGCTCTGCCCGGCCTCGGGTGTGGTGGCACTGGATGAACGGAAATATCAGCCAGGAAGGGATCAAGCTCGATCTCGAGTGGATGCATCGAGTAGGCATCGCAGGGTACCAGAACTTCGATGCGGCACTGAATACACCGCAAGTGGTTGAAAAGCGTCTGGCCTATATGACGCCCGAGTGGAAAGAAGCTTTCAAATACGCGGTTCAATTGGGCGATAAGTTGGACATGGAGGTGGCGATTGCCGGGTCACCGGGCTGGAGCGAAACTGGCGGCCCCTGGGTGCCGCCAGGTCATGGAATGAAAAAATACGTCTGGAGTGAGACCATCGCCGAGGGCGGTAAGCCTTTCTCTCGCAAACTTCCACATCCTCCCACACAAACGGGCGCCTTCCAGAACTTGGGCATGCGCGAAGATCTTCGCCGCCCGCCGATCGCGTCGCCTCCAGAGTTCTACGCCGATGCCGCGGTCGTAGCTTTTCGCATCCCGCGAGGGGAAGAACAAGTTCACCCAGAGCCAAAGATCAGCTCGAGCGGCGACGGACTGAACGCCGCCATGTTGAGCGATGGGGATCTCGAAAAAACCACGAAAGTTCCGATTCCTCGCGAGGGGGCGGAATCCTGGATTCAATTCGAATACCCGTCACCGGAAACCATCCAGGCCGTGACCTATGTCACCAAGGATCCCAATATCATCGTGCAATTGATCGCCCACATGGGCGTCCCGGAAAAGACTCTGGAAGCCAGTGACGACGGGCAAAACTTCCGCACGGTAGTTCGCCTAAGCGGAGGTCGGGCTCCTGAGCATACCCTCTGTTTTGCACCCGTAACTGCGAGATATTTTCGAGTGACCTTCAGGCGCACGCCCCCGCCTCCGCTGCCGGCCTGGGCTGAGGGAAATGATCCTGCTTCGTTCGGAGTACCAATTGCTGCGCCGCCCCAATATCTCGAAGTTGCGGAACTGGTGCTGTACTCAGCTCCCCGGATCAACCACTTTGAGGAGAAAGCAGCGTTCGTGCCCGAACCGGAGCTTTATCAATATGTGACGCCAGATGTGGATC
>JAFAPG010000484.1 GCA_019247235.1 Acidobacteriota bacterium | reverse complement strand
ACGATCAGCTATCGTTTTGGCCAAAGTTCCACACCCTAATAGCAAACGAATGACGTCTGACGAAGGCCTCGAGCCCACGGCAATCCATCTCCCGTGGCGTGCGCTTCTGTCGCCCGAAGGGAATGAGCTCAGCCCGCCTGCCCTCTTCCGGTAAGATAGCTCTGGGAACCGGGACATGGATGAGCTGTCGCCCTCGGTAAAGGAAAATCCTCAGAGCGCCTCCGGTCGCATGGCCGTCCTTCAGCCCTCGCTCGAGGGCATTCATGGCACGGTCGCGGTGCCGCACCACGCCGCGGGTTTTTGGCAGCAGTGGCGTGCCTTTATCGGCCCGGCCATTCTTGTCAGCGTAGGTTATATGGATCCAGGTAATTGGGGGACCGACCTGGCGGGGGGAGCGCAGTTTCAATATGGCCTTTTATGGGTGGTAGCGCTCGCCAGCGCGATGGCGATTTTCATGCAGGTGATTGCCGCTCGGCTGGGGGTCGTAACTGGAAGAGATCTGGCTCAGTGTTGTCGGGACTGGTATCCGCGTTGGACCCGCTGGCCCAACTGGCTGCTTTGTGAGCTTGCCATCGCTGCTTGTGATTTGGCCGAAGTGCTAGGCAGTGCCGTGGCCATCAATCTGATGTTTCATATTCCGCTGCTTTGGGCAGTTATTATTACCGGGCTTGATGTGCTGTTACTGTTGGCCCTGCAACGTTTCGGCATGCGCACCATCGAGGCCGTGGTTCTGGTGCTGGTTGCCACCATTGGCGTCTGTTACTTCATTGAAATCTTTGTTTTGCCCCAGACTCGGCCCAGTTTCTTCGCCATGGGAGGCGCTCTCCTGCGGCCCAGTTTTCGGCAAAGCGGCATGATGTATGTGGCCATTGGAATGATTGGCGCGACGGTAATGCCGCATAATCTTTATCTACACTCGGCGCTGGTGCAGAGCCGGAAGCTGCAAAAAGACGCGGATTCGATCCGTAGCGCCATTCGCTTCAACACCTTGGACTCGACCACGGCGCTGACTGTGGCTTTCTTTGTTAATTCCGCCATCTTGGTTTTGGCGGCAATGGTCTTTCACGGAAAGACCTCGGTCATTGTAGCGGGGGGCAAGGTGATCGAGTTCAGCGCCAATAGCGATTGGATTCGCATTGCCTATCTGACGCTGGCGCCGTTGCTGGGGACCTCACTGGCCAGCACCCTCTTCGTGGTGGCTCTGCTGGCAAGCGGCCAAAGTAGCACCATCACCGGCACACTCGCCGGGCAAGTCGTGATGGAAGGCTTTCTCCAGTGGAGAATTCGGCCCTGGTTGCGTCGGCTGATCACCCGAAGTCTGGCGATCGTGCCCGCGGTTGTGATCATTGCCCTGCGCGGCGACGCCAGCGTGAATGACTTGCTTACTTTGAGTCAAGTAGTGCTGGCCCTGCAGCTTCCTTTTGCCATGTTTCCCCTGCTGCACTTTACCAGCTCAAAAACGAGAATGGGCGGCTGGAGAAACGGTGTCCTTTTACGGATTGGGGGCTGGGGCAGTGCCCTTCTAATCACCGGTCTTGATCTCTGGGGCTTGCCGGACTCACTGAAGATCGCCTGGCATGTCATAACCGGGGGCTAATCGCGCGGAGGAGATGGTGTACAAGACCATTCTGCTGACCTTAGATGGAACCAGCACGGATCGCGCCATTATTGATCACATCAAGCAGCTGGCAAGACTCGCCGCGAGCACCGTGGTTCTTCTCCACGTGGCCGACGGTTGGGCCGCCCGTACCTACGGACGAGATGCGGTGAGCCGGGAGATTGCCGAGGACACGGCGTATTTAGAGAAGATTCGATGCGAATTTGAGCTCGCCCATATCCCCACGACCGCCGAGCTAGCCTACGGCGACCCCAGCCGCGAAATTATCCAGTGGGTGGAACGAAAAGGCTGCGATTTGGTGGCCATGAGCACACACGGACATCGCTTCTTGGCCGATCTGTTTTTGGGTACGACCGCCAGTCGTGTGCAGCACTCGATTCGCGTGCCTGTGCTCTTGCTGCGCGCGAGGTAACAGCCGAAGCCCGAGCCTTGTCGCATGTGCTGAGAAACTGAGGTGGGTTAAGCATTATCGGGGCGGGCAAGACGCACACCACGCGGCTTAAGTCCGACTTGCACGCCTGCGCACGCTCATTCGCAATAGACACATCGCAATCGGTGGACCTATAAATATCCGATTCGCTCGGTTTCTCTCGAACCGAAGCACACCGTGAGTTCAAAGCTCAGAGTCACAGTGCTATGCTGTCTCTTGCTTTTGTCGTTGTCACCTCGCCGGTCTGAAGCTTCTTCCATCTGCCCCGGTGGCGCCGCTGCAGTCGTCGGTGGGATCGTGGCCGTCGGTGTTGGGATTGGAGTAGGAATCTACTTTATCAACCGCAGCCTCACCTCTGTGACCGGCTGCATCGACAGGTCGCAGAGGGGTCTCAGCGTGTCAACCAAGCATCGCACTTATCAGCTGCAGAGTGGACCGAGCGAACTAAAACCGGGAATGCGCGTTACCTTGCGCGGGCATAAAGAAAAGAACACCTCCGGGCCCATATTTCGCGTAAATCGGGTCGCGCATCAATACGGTACGTGCGCCAGCTAGTTGCTGGAGATGTGCGACACCACACCTAAAACCTGGGCCCCCAAAAAGTCAATCTAAGCGGCTCTCCCGCCCGGCTTTGTTGTCTCCATCTCGCGGTGTTTGTTCTTGATCGAGATGTGCTCGTGCTTGATGTTCAAGCGCAGGCGATTGTAGACGCTGATATAGAAATTGCAGACCCACACCAGCGCGAACAGCGATATCACATAGCCTCGCCAGTCAGGAAGCAGCAGCTTGAAGCGAGTCATTGCCAGGAAGATCGCCGAAACGTAGTGGCTGAAGCAGTATTCGCAGGTGAAGAGGTAGAAGAACTTGCGTTGTAGCAGGGTCGGCGCCTTTCGGCTTTGGACTTTGCAGTACTCCTGCATCTCGCGAAAAATGGCTTCATGCGTAATCGTCCATGCGACGGAGGCGACCGCTAAGGCGAGCGTAAAAAGAGCGAGGATTTCCTGGCCAAGTGACACGCTTTTTGATGCTGGCGCTATGGAAGGGGTTCCCCAATCAGCTTTGGAGTTGCTCGTCCGGAAACGAGCCCAGCATCCACTTGCCGGGCCCCCGGACCCTAGGCCACCTGTCCAGCGCAAAAACCCGAGGCCCAGGCCCATTGGAAGTTGAATCCGCCCAGATGTCCAGTGGCGTCCACCACTTCCCCGACAAAGTACAATCCTCGGATCTTGCGGCTCTCCATTGTCTTGGACGAGAGTTCATGGGTGTCGACGCCGCCGGCAGTCACCTCGGCTTTTTGGTATCCCTCAGTACTCACAGGAGTGACCGCCCAGTTGTGAGCTTCTCGCTCAAAATCGCCAAGCGCGTTGTTACTCCATGCGGCTGGAGGGTGCAGCTCGGCCCATCGGTCGGCCAGGCGGTGGGGCAACACTGCGCGAAGCGAGGTTTTCAGGGAGTTGAGATCGCGGGGCCCGACGCTCCGAACGGCGGCGGTAAGATCGTGATCTGGAGCGAGGTCAATCGTTACCGCGCTGCCCTGTTTCCAGTAAGAAGAAATCTGCAGAATCGCCGGCCCGCTAAGTCCGCGATGTGTGAACAGCATTTTCTCGCGGAATCGCTGCTTGCCCATCGAGGCGACCACCTCGGTGGAGACTCCGGTTAAGTCGGAATAGTTCTCCTGATCCTGAACGCCGAACAATAACGGCACCAGCGCCGGTCGGGTATCAACCACTTTCAGTCCGAAGTTGCGGGCCAAATCGTAGCCGAAGGAGGTCGCGCCCATTTTCGGGATCGACAGGCCACCGGTAGCAACCACGAGCGAGTTGGCGCAGAACTCATCTTGAGCAGTACGGATGATAAATCTTTCGTCTTGGTCAACCCGCTGAACCTTCAGATTTGCGATGATGCGAACTCCTGCATCGAGGCATTCGGATTCCAGCATAGCGACAATCTGCTGTGCCGAGCCATCGCAGAAGAGTTGTCCAAGAGTTTTTTCGTGGTAGGCGATTCGATGTTTTTCCACCAGCCGGATGAAATCTGCCGGAGTGTAGGCCGCAAGTGCAGATTTCACGAAGTGCGGATTGGCAGAGAAAAAATTTTCGGATTGGCAATGAATGTTGGTGAAATTACAGCGGCCGCCGCCGGAAATCAGGATCTTCTTGGCAATACGGGCGGCATGCTCGACAACAACGACGCGCCTGCCGCGCTTGCCGGCCTCGATTGCGCACATGAGGCCGGCGGCACCAGCGCCCAGGATGACAACGTCAAAATCGTGTCGACTGCTCACCTACGGCCGCCAACCCCTGGGGCGAGCGCCTTCACCAGAGACTCAAAATCAGGTGGGGGAGCACACTGCAGGCTGACTCGCTCTGCCGTTCGCGGGTGGGTAAACTCCAGAAGCTCTGCGTGAAGCGCCACCCGAGCGATGCGCGTTTCGCCAGCCTCCTCGGGACTGTACTTGCGATCGCCAACTACCGGGTGGCCACTCGCCGCGAACTGGACCCTGATCTGATTCTGCAAACCCGTTCGCAACTCGACTCGCAGCAGCGAAGCCCCACGCAACAAGCGTTCCACCCGGAACGTAAGTTCAGCGCGCGCTGCTCTATGGTCTTTCGCCGAGCGAAGCCTCTGATGCTGACCTTCTTTTCGAAAATAGTGGACTAGTGTCCCTTCCCT
>JAFAPG010000194.1 GCA_019247235.1 Acidobacteriota bacterium | reverse complement strand
TGAACTCTCGCGCCACCCACATAACCTTTTCACTCCAGATTACCAGCTTCATGCTCGCTCTCCCTGACTTTGACAACCTTAGCTGAGAGTACGATCTCTAATGGGCAGGAGGATATATGCCGGCGAGAAAGAAGAGCTCAAGAAGTTCGCGTGGTCGTCGATATGGAAAGGCCGCCAGCAAGTCGGTCGAAGGTGCAATGCGACGTCGCAAGAAGGGAACGTTGCGCTCCGGAAAAGGGGGAAAAGGCGGCCGGGTGAAAAGTCGTAAACAAGCTATTGCCATCGGACTTTCGGAAGCGCGAAAAAAGGGAGCCAAGGTGCCGTCTAAAAAGTCCTCTTCGAAGGCGGCCTGAGGGTACGCGTGAAAGAACAACCTGGGCTGGTCGGCCATCAGGGGTGCTGGCGACTGAGACGGGCGCGCACTGGTCGCGCCCTTTGTTCATCAATGAGACAAAGTCACCGTGCGTCTTAAACCCCCGCGGCTTTCTGACCGACCAGAACCGCTTCCTGCATTTGCCGGAATAGATCACCCACGGCGGCCGGGGAATGAGACATAAATAACGTGTTGCTTTTATCTTGCGCGCCGATCTCCTTCACCGTGTCCAGATACTGGGTGATAAGCACCAACATCATGACGTCGCGCGGAGTCGTCCCCTCAACCGAGGCGGAAAAGGCCTCGACGGACTGTTTCAATCCTTCGATAATGGCCTTGCGCTGATTGGCGATGCCTTGCCCTTGCAAGGCCTTGCTCTCGGCTTCGGCTTCGGCCTGTTTTACCTTCAAGATCTTTTCTGTTTCCCCGCGTGCGCTCGCCGCCACCTGCTCCCGTTGCGCAGCATTAATCTCATTCATGGCGCTTTTTACTTTTTCATCCGGTTGTATGTCGGTGACCAGTGCCTGATCAATAGCATACCCATAGGTACGCATGACATCATCGAGACCCTGTTTAATGGCAATGGCAATGTCGGATTGCTGGAGGAAGGCATCGTCGAGGTTCATCTTTGGTACGTGTCCGAGGATCACATTGAAGACATAGGAAGAAATCTGCTGCTTTGGGTTCGCCAACTTATAAAACGCTTCGTAGACCTTCTCCGGAATCACGTGATACTGCACTGAAACCGGAATTCTTACGAATACGTTGTCTTTGGTCTTGGTCTCTACATCGAGCGCCAGCTGTTGCACTCGCAGGTCAATTCGCCCGGCAATTTGATCGAGCCAAGGCAGCTTGAAATTGATTCCTGCGTTCGCGACCCGCAGAAACTTGCCCATGCGCTGGATAACTACGGCTTCAGCTGTTTTTACCTGATAGAAGCCGCTGAGAATGGTTCCTAAGATAAACAAAGCCGCAATGACGTAGACGATCGAGATCAGCACCTGATTAAAGTCCACGATGAACCTCCTTGACGGTACAGTTGAGAAGGCGAGAGCCGGAATGCAGGCATCATACCTTAAGACTGCCATCATCGTGAGTACATGAGTGTTTACCTGGCTGCCGCTTCTTGAAACCATCCTGGTTCTGTGGAGGGCGTTGCTCGTATCCCTGGTGGTGAACTGGTCGGCGTGGAATGCTGGTGGCTCGAAGCTCCCCCGTGAGCCTGCTTACACGCAAAGTTGGTAGCTTCGTGGCTAGGCTTGGGGAGGGAATCAGGTACCTGCCGCCAGCCGCCCCAGATCGGAGAGAGCAGTTCTCGAGCAGAGACCTGCAGCGCGGCCGGTGCGCGTAGGGTCTGCTTTCGAAGTTCGCAAGAAAATAGCACCACGTATAGGAGCGTTTAGCAGGGGCTGAGCAGATTCATGGCTGTCTGGGCTATGCACAAATCTTCTTGGGCACGAATCACCAGAGTGCGTACCCGCGAACCCGGCGAGGAAACTTCAACATCTGGGATGGCTAATGAATTCTTTGTTTGGTCGAGTTCAATGCCAAGAAAAGCCAGGCGCTCGCAGCAAGAAGTTCGGATTTCAGGCGAATTTTCGCCAATACCGGCGCTAAATACCAATGCATCTAGACCGGCAAGAGAACCCGCCATGGCAGCAATGCCGGATTGCAAACGGTGAATAAAAATATCAAAGGCCAGCCGGGCGCGCTCGTTCCCCGTGCCGACCGCGGCGAGGATGTCACGCATGTCACTGGAGATACCGGAGATGCCTAACAATCCTGATTGATGATTCAGAACTTCGTCGAGCTCTGCTTGAGTAATCTGCCGCGACCGTAGTAGGTGAGTCAGAATTCCCGGGTCAAGCGAGCCCGGACGAGTGCCCATCATTAAGCCCTCAAGTGGGCTGAATCCCATCGTGGTATCCATGCTGCGCCCGTCTGCCACGGCCGCGAGCGAACATCCGTTGCCTAGATGACACGTAACCGTCTTCAGTGAGGCAAGATCTCGGCCGAGAAGCCGGGCAGCGCGCGTGGCGCAGTAGGCATGATTGATACCATGAAATCCATACCGCCAAATGCCTTGCTCATACCATTCGTAGGGCCCAGGATAAACCTTTGCCGCCAAGGGCAACGTACTGTGAAAAGCCGTATCAAAGACGGCAATCTGCGGCACCTTCGGGAAGTACCCCTCGCTATATTCAATGCCATCCAGCCCAGCGATGTTATGCAGGGGCGCGATTGCGGAAACGGAGGCGATGGCGCGCTTGACCTCCGGGGTTACGATCGCCGGCTCGGTCAGACGAGGGCCGCCATGCACGATGCGATGCCCGACGGCAGCAATATCCTTCCGATCGAGATCGAGGCCGGTCGGTGGCTGCCACAGCTGGTCAAGCATCTTTCCCAGCGACGAGCCTCGTTTTTCGGGAAGGACTCGGCTCTCTTCCCGGAATTTTTTGCCATCGGAATTTGTGACCGTGATGGTTTCTTTACTTCCATCCCACTCCAATTTCCCCTCCCACAGGGGACTGGCAGGATCCGCCGCTTGGGGACTTAAATCGAATAAGGCAGTCTTTTGGCTGCTCGACCCAGAGTTCAAGACGAGAATCTTCATCTTCTAACTTGTCCACTTCCATTCGCGGATCTCA
>JAFAPG010000396.1 GCA_019247235.1 Acidobacteriota bacterium | reverse complement strand
TTGGTGTTGGGCAAGCTGGCGCCGGGATCGGCGGACAGGTTGGTGCCGTCCTTGCCCAGGTACTGGACGTAGGCCCACACCCAGCGCACCCAGTTGTTGTAGATGCGCAGCTGCACCTGGCCGTTGCTATAGTTGCCGGTGAGCTGGGTGCCGGTGCCGAACACCAGGCCGTTGGACACCGGGACCTGGTCGGGGACGTAGGCGACCTTGAGCGTGGCCTGGACGCCGCCGGCGGCGCTGGTGGGGGGCGTGTAGGGCTTGGCCTGGGGGGTGACGCCCAGGGGCTGGACCCAGGTCTTGAACTGGGTGCCCTTAGGGTAGGCCTCGAGCGGCTTGTCGACGACCTGGCCGAGGTCGGCGCTGTTGCGCACGCCGACGATGCCGGCGGCCACGCCCGACTTGAGCGCGGCCTGGAAGCCGTTGCTCTGATTGAGCTGGATAGTCGTGAAGGTGGTCCCGACGATGTCGCTGGCGCTGGGGCCGACCTTGATGCGGGCGGGCGAGCCGTCCCGATTCATGGCCTGGACGTGGGTGGCGATGTCCTGCCCCTGCTGCTGCATGGTGCTGATGGTCTGGCCCAACGTCTGGACCTCGGGCGTCTGACCGAGCAGCGCCTTGGTGGCGGCCACGCTCGTCGGGTCGACGGTCGCCACCTGTGGGTGCAGCCCACACATGGCGACCGCCGTCGCGTGGGCGTCGCCGATCGACTCGAGCTGGACGACGTGCTCGGGCGCGGCCACGTCGGCGGCGCTGAGCCCGAGCGCCCGCAGGCGCTGGTCGCCGCCAACCAGGGTCCTGAGCGCAGGGCCGCTCGCGGCCAGTTGGGCCAGGCCGCGCGTGGCGGCCGGCGGGGTGTGCCACAGCTGCGCGACGAGCACCTGGGCCCCGTTGCGCGTGGCCTGGACCGAGACCAGCATGCCCCGGTTGTCGGACAGCGGCACGTCGGTCACGTAGTGGGTCAGCGCCTCGAGGTCCATCACGGCCCACAGGCCGCCCTGGGCCTTCAGCGCCGCCCGCGACTCGGCGGTGTGCGCGATCAAGGGCAGCTGCCCGCCATTGGCGATCAGCACCAGGTTGGAGATGCCGCCAGCGGACGGGGTGCCCGAGACGGTCGGGGTGCCGGTGCCGCTGGGGCTGGGCGTGGCCGTCGCGGTCGGGGTGGTGCTCGTCGTCGCCGTGGCGGCCGGCGTGTCGGTGGGGGTGGCGGCCGCAGTCGGCGTGCTCGTCGGGGTGCTCGGTTTCGCGGTCGGGGTCGCGGTGGCGGCTGCCGGCGTGCCGGTCGCCGCCGCCATGATCGCCCCGAAGACCAGCCGGTCGGCCGCCTGCGGGCCGGCGTCGGCGGGCCCCGGCGTGCCGCTGGTCTCGGCCGAGGCAGTCGCCTCGGGCGTGTCTGGGGCACGCGGCGTGGCGCGCGCCACGCGGGTCGGGCGGCTGCTCGGCGTCAACGCCGCTTCGGCCGTGCTGCTCGCGCTCGGGCTGGCCGACGGGGTCGGCTGCACGCCCACGCCGGCGAAGGCGGGGCCGAGCGCGAACTGCAGGGTGATGCCCGTCGCCGGGCCACCACCCGCGCCGCGAGCCGCCTGCGCCAGCACACGGCTCGGCGCCGACCAGGCCGGCAGGTTGGCCGCGGCCGTGGCCGCGGCCGAGCACAGGCCGGCCTTGAGTAGCCAGCGCCGGCCCACCGGCGTCTCCAGCAACTCCTGCAGCAGCGAGGCGCGCTCGCGGTCTTGCTCCAGACGATCTTCGGTCATCATGCTCCTCCTGAGCGCGACCGCTGGCCGGCGCTGGGCCGTTCCAGCCGATTCGCGTGGCTTATCCTCTGTTCCCCGGGCCCAGGCTCGGGTGGCGGTTCGGCTGCGGGACGACTGGCGGAGGCGGGCACTGGCTCCGATCGACATGCAGCCAGCGCTCGACGCACCGCCCGTCGCGGACCGACCACGCCTCGAATACCGGCATGCTCACTTGGGTACCGCTCGGCTCGCCCCCGCGCGCTGCGCGGGGGGTGCCGGTGGCGGTGAGCCGGGCCATCAGGTGATCGCCCTCGACCACCAGGTCCTCGATGACCAGGTGCGCGTCGGGCACGGCCTCAAGCCAGCCGGCGAGCGCCCGCCGCGCCGCCTCGATGCCGGCCGACGGCTCGAGCGCATGCTGGACGACGCGGGCCGCCAGGAACTGGTCCAGATCGTCCAGCGCGCGGCGGTTGAGGCTGTCGATGAAGCGGCAGTACAGCGTGCCCGGGTCATCCATCGCTGGCCGGCCGGCCTCGCGCCGCGTGCGCCCGTGTGCCCATCGCACCCTGACTTCCCGGTCTGGTCGCCAAGCCGACGATGACCTTGATCAGCTCAGCGGTCAGGATGGCGGAGATCAGGGTGACGTAGAGCGAGAGGTCGAAGGTGAGGTTCATGCTTGCTGGAGGCGCGCCCGTTCGGGGGCGCCGAACGGGGACGCCGCCTCCGCCGACTCCCACCGGGACCGGCAGTGGAAGCAGAAGGATTGCCTCGAGCGCCAGAAGCGCCCGGTGCGGCGCTGCCCGCAGCGCGGACACGCGCGCTCCTCGATGATCACGCTGTGCATGGGTGGCTGGTCTCCTGTGGGTGAGGGGGACCGCCGTGGTCCGCCCTCGGTCCTGGCCGGAGCCAGGGCAACGATCGGAAGAGCCTACGGTCCCTGCTCACAGGGCCCGCGCAGGCTCGCGGTGTGGGTGCCGGTGCCGGGCGCCACTGGTCGGGCCGTCCCCGGCTGCTGGTGTCGTGGGTCGGTGTGATCGACGTCGGTGTCCATCCCCCTTGGTCCGTGATCGGTGCGCCTCACCGTCGGTGCGTGCGTCACGGCGACCAGCGTGACGGCTCAGGCCCCGCTCGGCCAGGCCTACCTCCCGCTCGTTTCCCGCTCGTTTCCCGCTCGTTTCCGGCCCCCGACCCGTGGGCCGCCGCTTGCGCCGCCTTGGTAGACTGCCGCGCGTGGGCGCGGACGGCCCCGGTGGGGAGGACCCACCGCTCGGCGCGCGGCCCCCTGCGGCG
>JAFAPG010000393.1 GCA_019247235.1 Acidobacteriota bacterium | reverse complement strand
AGTGTCTTCATAAGTTCGC
The DNA here is from genome assembly GCA_019247235.1 of Acidobacteriota bacterium. GTDB lineage: Bacteria > Acidobacteriota > Terriglobia > Terriglobales > Acidobacteriaceae > Gp1-AA145. Next base: position 4,484 of record JAFAPG010000393.1, on the reverse strand, counting down.
GCTTGGCGGCCGGCTAGGCTCCTACTTTTAGTCCCAGGGTAGCCGCTACCGTCTCTCCAATTTCAGCCGGAGAGCTGCACATCCGAATCCCGGCAGCCTCCATGGCTTGGATTTTTTCCGCCGCCGTGCCATGCCCGCCGGAAATGATTGCCCCAGCATGACCCATGCGGCGTCCCGGAGGTGCAGTCTGTCCGGCAATAAAACCAATGACCGGCTTCTTCATGCGTTCCTTGGCAAACTCGGCGGCCGTCTCCTCCGCGTTTCCGCCGATCTCCCCAATCAAAATCACAGCTTCTGTCTGGGGATCACGATTAAAGAGATCGAGGGCGTCGACGAAGTTTGTTCCAATAATGGGATCACCCCCGATGCCGATGGCCGTCGATTGTCCCAGTCCGCGCGTTGTCAGTTGATACACAGCTTCATAGGTCAGCGTACCCGAACGGGAAACAATGCCAATGGGGCCTTCCCGATGAATCCGGCCGGGCATGATGCCGATCTTTGCCTTACCCGGCGAAATAATGCCCGGGCAGTTCGGCCCGATCAGTCGCGCTCGTCGGGTTTGAAGAAACTCCCAAGCGCGCACCATGTCGAGAACAGGAATTCCTTCGGTGATACAGATGATCAGCTCGATCTCGGCATCGGCGGCTTCCATAATGGCATCGGCGGCAAAAGGAGGGGGAACGAAAATCACCGAGGCCTCCGCCCCGGTCTTATCCACAGCCTCCTGCACAGAATTAAAAACTGGCCAGCCTTCATGCACGGTGCCACCCTTGCCGGGAGTCACGCCCCCAACGATCTTGGTTCCATACTCCGCGCAAGCTTTGGCGTGAAATGTGCCTTCCCGTCCGGTCAGTCCTTGCACGATTACTCGAGTGGATTTATCGATCAAAATACTCATTGATTCCCGCTCTCACCCCCCAAAGTGTCAACACGCGTCCTGCACGGTGCCTATAGCTTTACATCGACGTTCCCGCCGCGGCCACGACCTTTTCGGCCGCGTCTCTCATGGTTTCGGCAACGATGAAGTTCAGTCCCGACTGCTTCAGGATTTCCCTTCCTTCCTCAACGTTAGTTCCTTCCAAGCGCAGCACCACGGGGAGTTGAATCTGCGTCTTTTTGGCAGCTTCTACTACTCCCCGCGCCAGGGTGTCGACACGCAGAATGCCGCCAAAAATATTGATCAGCACCGCTTTCACACTTTTGTCACTGAGTAGAATTTCAAAGGCATGGGTAACCTGCTCGGCATTTGCTCCACCGCCTACATCGAGAAAGTTCGCCGGCATGCCGCCCGCATACTTAATGATATCCATGGTAGCCATGGCCAACCCCGCGCCGTTCACCATACAGCCGACGTTTCCCTCGAGCTTGATATAGTTGAGGCTGTACTTCGAGGCTTCCACTTCAAGCGGATCCTCCTCGGTAATGTCGCGCAGCTGTTTTAACTCGGGATGGCGCAACAAGGCATTGTCATCAAAGTTGATTTTGGCATCGAGCGCGAATAGCCCGCCCTCTTTTGTCGTAATAAACGGATTGATTTCAAGCAGTGACGAATCGGTCTCCTCAAAGGCGCGGAAAAGGCCAGTCATAAAGCGCACCGCCTCTAGAATTTGCTCCGGTTTGAGTCCCAGCTGGAATGCCAGTTTGCGTGCCTGAAAAGCGCCGAGACCAAGTCCCGGAGTGATGTATTCCTTGAGAATGGCCCCGGGATTTTCCGCCGCCACCTGCTCAATTTCCATGCCCCCGGATCGAGAGGCCATAAACACGGGTTTTGCTTCCCCGCGGTCGACAACAATTCCCAAATAGAGCTCGTTTTCTATGGGCAGAGTTTCTTCAACCAGCAAGCGCTGCACCCGCTTGCCCTCGGGTCCAGTCTGGTGCGTGACCAGCATCATGCCCAACATCTTCGCGGCCACATCGGCGGCTTCCTCTACCGAGCGCGCGATCTTAACTCCTCCCCCTTTTCCGCGTCCCCCGGCATGAATCTGCGCCTTCACCACCACGGCCGAGGCGCCCGCATCAAACAAAGCTTTGGCGTGAACTTCAGCCTCCTCTTTGGTTTCCGCCATCTCACCACGCGGAACCGCGACACCATACTTCTTCAGAATTGCTTTGGCCTGATACTCGTGAATTTTCATCTTGCTTTCCCGAACGAAAGGCAGGACTCGGTTGCGGCTCGAAGACGCGGCAGCAAACTCTCGATTTTATAGAAAGTGGAGCGATTTTGCACTGCTAGTTACAAATTCGCATTCGGACCATCGCAACGGCCAGGGTACTGTGGCGACCTGAGGCAACGGCTGGCAATTCGAGTACTCACCTCTCAGAGAATTCCCCTGGAATGTACGTCGACGGCGCGATGCGTGTATTTTGAGAAGGCATGTCGCTGAGTCGCTGCTGCGAATTCATCCTTATTATGGCTGTGCTGTTTGTTCTGGGGTTCATGTCTTCGTTGTTGGAGCCGTCCAGGTCCACTGCCTTGCCCTCTACATTGAAAGCCATGACCCATAAGAAAGATGAAAGACCGGCGGCCGAGGCGGAACGGAACTATCCCCGACTGGTCGACATTACGGATTCGACTGGCATTCGATTTGAGCACGTATCTAGTCCCGAACAGAAATACATCGTCGAGTCCATGAGTGGGGGAGTTGCTCTCATCGACTATGACCATGATGGCTGGCCGGACATCTATTTTACGAATGCGCAGAACGTAGACATGGCGCGCCACGGTCAACGAGCGCGAAGCGCACTCTATCACAATAACCATGACGGCACCTTTAGCGATGTAACCGAAAAGGCCGGGGTCGGTTATCCCTGCTGGGCCATGGGCGCCTCGGTTGGAGACTACGACAACGATGGCTGGCCCGACCTATTGGTGACTTGTTTTGGCGGGGTGGTACTTTATCGCAACAATCACGATGGCACCTTCAGCGATGTCACCAAAGAGGCGGGGCTAGGCCGCGACTCCCTGTGGGCTACGGGAGCGGCCTTCGGCGACTACGACAGTGACGGTTGGACGGATCTATTCGTGTCGCATTACGTCGATTTTCACCTCGACAATATGAGCGAATTCGGCTCCAGCGAAAACTGTAAATATATGGGCGTCGATGTGCAATGCGGGCCGCGGGGCCTGAAGGGATCGCCAGACACGCTTTATCACAATAATCGGGATGGAACCTTTACCGACGTTTCGGGAAAATCTGGGGTCGAGGATCGGGAACATCGTTACGGCTTAACCGCGGTCTGGTCGGACTTTGACGGCGACGGCAAACTCGACCTTTTTGTAGCCAATGACGGACAGCCAAATTATCTCTATCGCGGGAACGGCTCGGGAACTTTTGTCGATGAGGGCTTTTCCTCCGGTGTCGCGCTCAATGAAAATGGCGCCGCCCAAGCCAATATGGGAGTCGCACTGGGGGATTTTCTTCACCAGGGTCGCCTTTCTTTGGTGCTATCGCATTTTGACAATGAATACGCGGCTTTCTATCGCAATGATGGAGGCTTCAGGTTCAGCGACATTTCTAACTCTTCAGGTATTGCCCAAGGCACCCGAGGATATGTCGGATGGGGAGATGCATTCGTCGATTTTGACAACAACGGATGGGAGGACCTTTTCCTGGTAAACGGCCATGTTTATCCGCAGGTGGACCGCGTCCACTCCTCAGTACGATATCGCGAGCCGAAGCTGTTGTTTCGTAATCGACATGACGGCAGCTTTGAGAACATGAGCAGCTTGGCAGGTCCGCCGATTCAACTTCCCCAAGTGAGCCGCGGGTTGGCGGTGGGCGACCTTTTTAATGACGGCAAAATCGAGGCTGTGGTCGAGAATCTGGTGGGCCAACCCATGATTCTGCGGCCTGAGGGTGGCTCTGAAAACCACTGGATTAACTTTCAATTGGAAGGCGTAAAAAGCAATCGCCTGGCACTAAACGCGCGTGTGCGAGTGACCGCCGGCGATCTGGTCGAGATGGACGAGCTAATCAGCGGTGGCAGCTATCTCTCGCAGAATGACCTTCGCCTGCATTTTGGATTGGGAAAACACCAACATCTAGACAAGGCAAAAATCTACTGGCCCGATGGAAAAGTCGAGACACTCACCAACTTAAGTGCCGACCGTTTTTATTGGCTGCGCGAAGGCCAGGGCGTGGTCTCGTCGAAACCGGCCGAGCGACATACCCGGCAGTGAACCCCAAGACACAGGGTTGAATAAATCTCGATCTCAATGGGGCCCAACTTTCTCTCGTCCACTCTCGCCATCCCCAACCTTTACAGGGACGCAACCGTTTGCTACAACTTACGGATTTCCCAGGCATACCCCTAGCAAAGTTCCAAACCATAGATTCTAAACATCTCTGTCTCTCTTTGCGTAATCGATTTAGCTTGACAATGGCTGAGAAGAAAATATACAAGACTGTCCCATCCAGGAAAACGATTACCAATATACCTGCCGCTGGTTAGCGTGCACGATTGCGTCGCGATCGAAGGCGGGA
>JAFAPG010000391.1 GCA_019247235.1 Acidobacteriota bacterium | reverse complement strand
GATCCAGAGCATTCAGGTCGGGATAACGCAAGTTATAGAAAAGATCGCCGTGCAGGAGGTTGGCGACGGATCGAGTGACCGCATTGACGACTCCGCCGGCGGCTTGACCGACGCTCCGCGCTATAGTTACTCGAAGCAACTTGAAATTCGCGTATGGAATCGGCGCTGTAAACGTAAGAGACGATAATCGCGCGCCCCCAAGCTTCGGAGAAAAATGCCTGGGTATTGTTGGCGCCGTCGACTGAGTTTCCGTTATATAGACCGGAAATACCACGAAAGCTGCTCAGCCCACTGTTTCCATTGGTGGTAACTGCCGGGGTGAGCAGCACAAAGTTCTCCCATCGTCGCGCGGCGATCGGCAAAGCTTCGACCTGGTTCTGGGTCACTGTCTGTGCGTGAGCGGTGTTCTCGGTCTCTACCAACGGCGCCTGTTCGGTCACCGTGATCAAGGTCTGCTCGGTTTGAACCGGCAGCTGGAGGTCGATAGTCAGGCGATCCGCTACATGCAAGGCGACATTCTGGCGAACAACAGTCTGAAAACCGCTTTTGGTAGCCTTTAGCTGATACGTACCCGGTGTCAAATAGGGCGCCACATAAATCCTCTCCGCGTTGGTTGGCTAGAGAACCTCGGCGCCGGTCTCGACGTTTTCGACCTCGATGTCGACATCCGACATGGGAAGGCGGGTGGGATCGGTAACCGTTCCCGTGATGGTTCCGGTGGCAGTCTTAGCCTGCAGAGTCGTGGTCGCGAGCGAGGGCAGGCTGAAAAGAACACACGCTCCGATACCCCGTAAAAGCCTTTGGCGAGACACCGTCACCTCGATCGACATGGCTAACTCCTCTGGAATTGTGGGGGAAAAACAAACGAGAGCCTAAGCGTAAAGCCCAAGATTCTTCAAGAAAAAATTCTGCAGTTGCCTTGGCGCGATCCTCTGCTACCGCCTTTGCAGTGAAATTCTTCTACCGCTCTTGCGTGCCTCGCATCTAGCCGGGGCAATAACGATTGTGCAAAACCGAATAAGATTGTCCTGGGTTTGGATTGCGCAGTGAGCACCCATTTCGCCGCAATCGACGCACGGTGTGAGGAGTGGATTCCAAGCGGGGAACGTTTTCGTAGTTGATGGCGTCACTGACGAGATGAAGCGATCACCTAAGCTTTGAGGACTCTCGTGAACTGTCGTTTTCAACATCTCGGAGGCAAAGCAGGGCAACTCCTTCCGAACGGAGCACGCTGCTTATTCGACGGCGATTTCAAGGCGAAGGTGAGCCCGGCGTGGTCGGTGCGCATGCGCCCGCCGTCGAGCAAGAATGGCCGGCGCCAATCAATAAAGAGTCTATCGATCGTCTGCCCGACGTTACTCGCATGGCGAGTGTTGCAAGTGAGCTTCAGTCCGGAGGAATGGCGGAAATCGGTGCTCGCGAACTGCCCTTAGGAAGCCTCCTGTTCTTGAATACACCAGGTTAGGGGCTTTCTGTATAGGGCGCTGTTCTTCCCGAACCGAGCACCGGCATTCTTGCGGTTAGTTATCGTCGAGATACAACGATGACTTCACCTCTCATCCCCAACTGGTCGTGAAAGGCGCATATGTAGGGATACGTTCCCACGTGGGTAAAAGTCACCCGAAATCGGGTCACCCCGACCGGAGGCTGGACCTGCGCTATGGGCGGGGGCGCCTGCACGACTCCACTGCGTTCATGGCCGGCTTGCGCGATGAAACCCGAGTGCACGCTATCGGACTCGGAATTGATAATGGCATGACGAGCCCCGTCCGGGTCGGCAAACACATTGGCCGACGGTGGCGTTGAAGGCGTCACGTTCGGCGGCTCCTGGCCGAAAGTGATGGTATGACCACTCACGTCGAAAGCCTCCCACTCTACTGTATCCCCCTCCTGAATGGTGATCGTCGGCTGCATAAAGCGCATCACCGACACACTTTGTACCCCCCCTGGAATCGATATGATCTCACCTGTCCCTACCGCAATCGCGCGGTGGACGTCGCGCGCGTCGCCATGATGGTGTTCTAGGACCTCTTCTCGGTCTCGCCCGTCGGCATCGGACAGCAAGTCATGGGATTCGGCGAAGGCTTGCTTGTCATAGAACTCCTGGTTGTGAGGAATTGGTTCGAAAGCATTGAGAACATGAATCAGCGCTGTCATATTGACGTGCACCAGACAGAGCAAGCGATAGTTCCCCGCGGTGGGAAATTTCACCGTATAAGTAAATCCCGGGGTGGTCACCCGACCGCTGTTCACACACGTTGAATTATCGAACGGAGATTCATCCGCAGTGATTCCCGGACAGCCCGCCGTGAAAGAGGGGCGTATCTGCCCAGTGGTCAAGAAGGTAACACTATGGGGTTCGTCGGAGGCAAAGGTCCACGTGATGCTGTCTCCGGCATGAATCCACATTTCGTTGGGAAGGAATGCGATGGCTTGCACGCCTCCATCTGAGCTTTGCGCTCCAGCCCTCGCATACCATGACTCGGCTGCGAAGGAGTGAGGGAGCGCAATTGCGCTGAACAGGAATGAAAAGCAGGCTAGTTTGGCTCGCATGCGGGCATCCTTTTGGTTGTTTTTTCTCGCGATCGGCGAGGTGACGACACCATGAGACAACCTAGGCGTCGGGGTCAAACGGTATTGCGCAGAAAGGCAGCCAGTGGCTCACTTTACAGTCGAATGCGGTGCTTTGCCGTGCCCGGGCGGCGACGTTACAATTCCTGTCCTGGGCGCCTATTGCGAGAGAGGCATCATGGAAGAGTCATCCTCTAGCCCGACACCCTCGGCCAGGTCTGACGACCGATTGGATTCGTGGAAGGAGATCGCAGCGTATTTTAACCGCGACGTAAGTACCGTCCAGCGCTGGGAGAAGCTAGAGGGAATGCCCATTCAGCGACACTTGCATCGTCGCATGGGGTCCGTTTATGCCTATCGGGCAGATTTGGAGGCCTGGGCACACAATCGCAACCCTGGGCCGGTGGAGGTCGAAGCAAACCAGATCCAAGCGAACAGCCCGTCTCTAATTCCTTCCCGCCCCGGCCAAATCAGCTCCTTGTACGGATGGGGACTCGCTCTAGTGCTGATTGCCGCCCTGGCGGTGACGATTGCCACCTTCTTGGGGATGCGACTGAGGGACTCTTTCTGGCCCAATCCCATTTCACAGGCGCGGTTTCAGACGGTAACAGACTTCGATGACGGCGAACAGGCAGCGACCATCTCCCGCGATGGTCAATTTGTTGCCTTTCTATCCAACCGAGATGGGCCGACAGACCTTTGGATAACGCAGGTGGGTTCCGGTGAGTTCCACAATTTAACCCGGGGAAGCGCGCCCGAAGTCGCCAATCCATTCGTCCGCAACCTTGGCTTCTCGCCGGACGGTTCTCTGGTCACCTTTTGGGGGCGCAAAGATCAATCTAGCGGCGGCATCAGTATCTGGGCGGTGCCCACGCTGGGCGGGCAGCCGAGGCCCTATCTGGAGGGCGTCGCTGAAAGCGACTGGTCGCAGGACGGCTCCTACCTTGCTTACCACACACCCAGCCCGGGAGACCCGCTTTTTGTATCAGATGGACGACGCCAGTCGCCGGGTCCACCCATCTTTACTGCCCCGGCCGGCTTGCACTCGCATTTTCCCTTGTGGTCACCCGATAGTAGATTCATTTACTTCGTCGAGGGCTCCCTTCCCGACAATATGGACATTTGGCGCATCCGCCCATACGGGGGTGCTCCTCAGCGAATCACCTCACAAAACGCTCGCCTCACTCATCCAGTTCTGCTCGATCCGCGCACCCTGATGTACCTCGCCAGTGATCCCGACGGTTCTGGTCCCTGGCTGTACGGAGTGGATGTCGATCGCCGTGTTCCCCACCGCCTGAGTTCTGGTGTTGACCGGTATACATCGTTAGCCGCCAGCGCCGACGGTCACCGTTTGGTTGTGACCCTTGCCAGTCCGAAAAGAACTCTGTGGCGCTTGCCCATGGCCGACTTAGCGAAAAAGATCTCGAAGCCGGTAGAAATCTCGTTGACCACCGGGAGCGGTTTCTTTCCGCGACTTGGACCAAATTATCTTCTGTATGTTTCTCGGGCTCGCGAAAGCGATAGCATCTGGAAGCTAGCGAATGGGATCAGCTCCGAATTGTGGAGCGGTCAGCAAGATAGACTCTTGGGCGGGCCGGCAATCTCCCCAGATGGGCAAAAGCTTGCATTCAGCGTCGAGCAACACGGGCAGACTCTGCTCTATACGCTGGCACTCGATGGCAGCAATGCCAAGGTGATATCTGAGTCGCTCGCACTTGAAGGCGCGCCCACATGGACACCGGATGGTCAATCGATTACTGTCGCGGCAAATGATCACGGTACGCCTCACTTATTCCGTGTCCCGGTGGACGACCGTGCCCCGGAGTTGTTCTTGCGCGAGTATTCCCTTGATCCAGTATGGGTGCCTGACGGAGGCTTTGTTGTTTATTCCGGACCTGATATTGGCACCACCTTTTCCATTAAAGCAGCACCTGCCGAGGCGGCGCAAAAGTCGCTGGCCTCGCTCAGCTTGACTCGGGGAGCTCGACACTTGGCATTCTTACCTGGGAAAAAGGCGCTGGTGTTTTTACGGGGAGAGATTCGGCACAAGAATCTGTGGCTAATCGATCTTGACAGCGGCGCCGAGCAGCAGTTGACCAACCTGAATCCCGATTTTGAGATTACCGACTTTGATATCTCACCCGACGGGCATGAACTGGTCGTCGAAAGGCTGCAGGAACGATCCGATATCGTGCTTTTGGATCTTCCACGCCGAAAAGGCATTTGGCCATAGCTTGATGGGTTGAAGGTGAACTAGACGCTCCGCCGGAACTTCCTAACTTAGAGATGATTTGCTTCCACAATCATACGCCCCTAAATTTCTCGCGCACATCACCCAACGCTCAACTGCAAAGCATGGAGCTGGCAGGTGTTCGGTGCCAGTAACATCGGTAAGTGCTAGAGCACCCTCACAACCCAAGGTCGGCAGTCGGTTGGGCGGTTTGTCGACATCTAGCAAGTCAGATTTATCCTGGTGAGGCTTGGCACAAATTGCCTATTGCAGGCGCTCTGCCCAGTAGGGATAGGGGTCATTACAGCTGAGCGTACCGCTAACAAGAAGGCCCACACGCGTTGTTGGAGCTTGTGCCTTCGATTCTGCTCGCCCGGCTGCTTTTTGTCGTTCCAAGCCATATCTGCCTTCGACCCAGAATGTATCGTCGGTTGACGTTTGTTTTCGGAAAAGGTGTGCGAAGGCGACAATTCGACTCTCGAGAAGCCTTAGAGGCAGTGGTTGCGGGAACGCCTGCATCATTCCGCGCACGAAATCAGCTGCTTTCCACCCTACGCGCTCCTAACTCGTCGTAAAATGGTGGGTTCGCCTTCCACATGTCTTCGATAGCCGCAATTGATTTGCCACGGGGCGAAAAACTTTCTAGCACAGCCGCTGTCATTGTGCGTGATCTGGTCCACCGCTATGACGATCGCACTGCACTGGACGGAGTGTCCTTCGAGGTGCGCGCAGCCGAGATTTTTGCCTTGCTGGGACCGAATGGCAGCGGCAAGACGACGTTGTTCCGCATCCTTTCCACCCTCACCGTTCCCCTGGGTGGGCTGGCGCTGGTGGCTGGACACGATGCCGCGAAGGATCCCAGCCGGTTGCGCCGAGAGATTGGAGTTGTGTTTCAAGCTCCCAGCATCGATCGCAAGCTGACGGCTCGCGAGAATCTATCGCATCAAGGTCACCTCTACGGGCTCTACGGGTCGGTTTTGCGAGCTCGAATCAAAGATGTACTCGAGCGGGTAGGACTTACAGAGCGGGCCGGCGACCGAGTGGAGACGTATTCAGGCGGCATGCAACGCCGCCTAGAACTAGCCAAGGGTCTGTTGCACCGTCCCAGAGTGCTGCTACTCGACGAGCCCACGACCGGACTTGATCCCGGCGCACGACACGATCTGTGGCAATATCTGCACAGTTTACGTAATGAAGAGCAGGTGACCGTCCTGGTAACTACGCACCTCATGGAAGAGGCCGACAGTTGTGACCGTCTCGGTATCCTGAACCAAGGCAAGCTGGTAGCTTTAGGCACGCCGACGGAACTGAAACGAGAAATTGGGGGTGATGTGATCGTGCTCGAAACCGGCGAACCGGAGTCGCTGCGGGCCCGAATTCGCTCCCGGTTCAACGTTGAAGCGCAGGTGATTGACGGCCAGGTTCGAATCGAGAAAGATCACGGACATCATTTCGTAACCGATCTGGTCGAGGCTTTTCCCGGCGTGATCGATGCTATCTCCATTGCCAAGCCCAGCTTGGAAGA
>JAFAPG010000040.1 GCA_019247235.1 Acidobacteriota bacterium | reverse complement strand
GGGGGAGTCGCTGCGGCATTTCGGGCACTGCAGATCCTCGAACACGATCAGGGCTACCGCAGCTCCTTTGGGGGGGCGCAGCAGGTTGGGATCTTGAGCCATGGCAACGGCACTGATCACAAGCATAACCACAGCAAGCAAATGCATCTTCTTCATAGTAAGGTTTGAGTTCAACTTCGATCGAGGACCACTCTTTATGGTAACCGAAGGAGCTGACTCCTGGGAGAATTGCCGGTTTTCTAGGTAGGTTACGAGAGAAACCGGCGTGATTCCGAGTTCAGGCACCGGACTTGCTTAGGGAAAATCGACATCCAGGGCGTAGATATCCTCGGTGCTCGCGTCTTGCGTCAAGAGGCGCGAGTTATCTGGAGTATTGTCGCTCCATGGACCCATGTCGTTAGCATAGACATTCACATCCTTGACGCTGAATAAAGTATCAGGCCGGCTCGCGCCGAGCTCAATCCGTTTACACTCCTGGTTATCGCAGTACTGGATAGCGCGACCGTCCGAGGTCCAGGCGGGATAACCAATGCCGGTGGGATCGGTAATCCAATCCGACCACTTTTTGGTCTGAAAATCAAAGATGAAGAGCTTTTTTGAGGACGCATCGAAGTTGAGCGCTGCCAAATGGCGGCCGTCCGGCGACCAGCGCGGGCTAAACATGCCGCGGGAGCCAGGAATGTCAGAAATCTGGCGTGTTTTCACATCCAGGATTTTGATGTCGGAGTCTTGCGATAGGTTCGGCAGTCCACTCGAAAACACCATCCGAAGTCCATCCGGAGACCATGCTGGATCGGCTTCGGTCGTCCCTTCTGGCACTAACGCTTCGCCCGTTCCTCCTTGGGCGGAGATCACGAATGCCTTCCAGGGTTTTCCCGGCAGCTCTCCCATATATGCGAGCTGCGTTCCATCAGGAGACCAACGGGGCAGCGCGCATCGCTGTGGTGGGAAGGTTAACTGCACACGCCCCCTTCCATCCGCTCGACTAGTCCACAACGTATTGTCGCGAAGGTCGACGTAAGCGATGGAGTGGCCATCGCGGGAGAAAGCAACTCCGTTCGCGGGCATGCCGCCAAGAAATGGCATCAATCCCTTGCTGGCCAGGTCATAGCGAACCAGTTCCGGTCGCCGCTCAAAAGCCGAGACCAAGACTTTCTTGCCATCGTCGGTGATGGTTCCGATCGAGTAGGTCAGGGGGCCAAAGGTTAAGCGGGTTGGCATCGACGACCTCGGACGAAGGATGCCAGCTGAATCGGCCATGGCAAAGATATCCCCAAACCCTCCCGTCTGAATGTCCTCGCTCACCACCGCACTGCGAAACAGGAAGTAGCGGCCATCGGGCGTCCACCGGCCGCAGCACTCGTGCGCAGGAGAATGCCAGCCGAGCAACAGAGGACGAAGCTTGGAGCCGTCGACGCGGACCTCCCATAAGGAGGCAGTGCGAGCGGCCCGATCGAGGATCGTGAATCGCAGACGCTTTCCATCAGGAGAAAAGACCGGGAGAAGTGGCCGCCCTGGAATCGAAAGAATGCGAGCGGGACTGGTGCCGTCAGAATTTGCCATCCATAGCTCCGAGCCGGAGACATAGACCAAGTGCTGTCCGTCGGGAGACCAACTGGCACCATTCGAGTCGGCGGTGATGCCGCCTATTTGCCGGGCGGAACCGGCCGGCAAGGGCACCGTCCAGAGCGTCTTGGCTTCAGCCACAGTCACCAGGAGCTGAGAATGATGCGGTGCAATGTCAAGAATCATGGCGTTCTTGAGCGCCGTGGGAAATTCCGAGCTTTCGCCGCCGCCTAACGATACTTGGGCCAAGGACGACAAGGAATTGCTGACTTCTCGATTGAAGTAAATGCGTGAACCATCGGTAACCATGCAACACAATGCCAGGCCATCGTGGGTAATCTGGGTCGAGCCTGTAAGCCGGGGTTCAGCGCGCGGGAGCAGAAACCACAAGGCAACCACCAAAAGCGCAATAGCCGCCAAGGCGATTGAGAGGGCAACCATCCAGTTTCTTTTTTTTGCCGGCGTGCGGGGGACCGCTGACACTGGCGCGGCGGTGACCGTACCGGATGTCGTGTCTCGCTTCAGGCGTTTCAGATCGGCGCGCAAGGCAGCTGCGCTCTGATAGCGCACCTCACGGTCCTTCTCGAGGGAGGTGTTGATGATTCGCTCGAGCTCGCTGGGAATCCCAGGATTCAAACGGAGTGGCGGGGCCGGCGCCTTGTTCAGGATCGAATCGAACACTGCCGCCGAGCTTTCGCCACGAAAAGGCAGCGTGCCAGTTGCCATTTCGTACAACACCGCTCCGAAGGAGAACACGTCGCTGCGACTATCGAGTTCCTTTCCGAGCGCCTGCTCCGGCGACATGTAAGCAATCGTTCCCACGGCGCTGCCTGGGCTGGTGAGGTGTTCCTGGCTCAGAGTCGCTTCCTGATCTGCGCCGGTTTCGGCAGCCATTTTTGCCAGCCCAAAATCGAGAATCTTGGCATGACCACGGCTGGTGAGGAACAGATTGGCGGGTTTGATATCACGATGGACGATGCCTTTGCCATGGGCGGCATCGAGCGCATCGGCCACCTCAATGCCGAAATCGAGCAAGGCTTCCAGCGCGAATGGCCGTCCAACCATCGCCTGGCGAAGCGTTTTGCCGTCCAAATATTCCATGGCGATGAAGGGACGACTCTGGTGTTCGCCAATTTCGTAAATCGTGCAAATGTTTGGATGATTCAGGGCGGAGGCGGCGCGGGCCTCACGCCGAAAGCGTTCGAAGGCTTGCGGGTTCTCGACGGCATCATCGGGCAGGAACTTCAAAGCTACCAAGCGGCCAAGCCCTGTGTCCTCGGCCTTGTACACCACGCCCATGCCCCCGGCGCCCAGTCGTTCGAGGATATGGTAGTGGGAAATGGTTTGCCCAATCACCGCGGCTTCGGGCATGATGAACGACATCTTAACAGAGTGCTTTTTCTTCGCCTTGGGATGATCGAAACAGAGGGGCCATCAAAGCAGGCGCAGCTGGCGTCTTTCGAAGGCGAGCAGCTTCTCTTTGATGGGCAGTCCGCCACCATAGCCGGTCAACTTGCCGTTTTGGCCAATCACGCGATGACACGGAATCACGATGGGAATGG
>JAFAPG010000001.1 GCA_019247235.1 Acidobacteriota bacterium | reverse complement strand
AATCCAGGTAGATCCAATCTCTACCTTACGGTTGGCCAAATCCATGCTCATGAAGCGGGTAGTACCAACAACTTGTTCCTCGAGCCGAGCGATGGTGGCAAATGGGACGGAAACTCCACGTCGGTGTTCGTCAAGAACAAAGCGGGTGAATTGGTGAAAGTCCTCACAAGATTGAAGACGATAAGGAATCCATTGAAATAGTTCATCGAGGTGATCGCGGGCGATGTTCCACAGGTGCGTTACGTGTTCAGGACGCAATAGTTCCAGGCGCACCTGCTTGCCTTCTAAAGCCAGAAGCGGGGTTGGTGAATTTGCGTCCATCTGCCTCCTGCGCGATCTCGCTGTGCTTTGGGGATATTATCTTGCATCCTCCGACAGCTTTCATCATCTCATCGTAAGAAGTGGCGGATGCGCGTTCTGGATTTGGCCTCTTCGTGGACGAGACCCAGGTCCAAAGTTGACATCAATATCCGGTTTAACACCATGAATTCTCGCATGCTGAGTGTCTGGGGAGTCCGGTGTTGAACGCGCAATGTTTTCCATTCCGCCAGATCCCGCATAGCACCCCTCTTTTTCTTGATTACTTGGATTTTAAGCCTTCCGTTCAGCGCTTCTATGCTTGTTCTCCCCGCTTTCGCGAGTGGGCAGTTGAGGAGAGTTCTCATATTCAATATCCAGGAGAGCGCAGGAGTCGAGTGGCTGACATTCTGGAGCGGCAAAACCGAGCCTTTCAAGCCTCTCGTAAAGCATTTGAGAGCATCTCCCGTTTGCGATCGGGCGCATGGGCGATGGTTACCGGTCAGCAAGTCGGTCTGTTCGGCGGTCCGGTCTTTGCCATTTATAAAGCCTTGACCGCCATCAAGCTAGCCGAGGAAGCTTCTACTCTGGGGCTTGACTGTGTCCCAGTTTTTTGGCTCGCGACCGAAGACCACGATCTCGAAGAGGTGAACCAGGCAAAGATACCGACAGCGGGGGTGGGCTGCGAACAGCTAAGAACGAACGCCTCTAGCCCCCGTGAGGCGCCGGTCGGAACCGTGAGCTTGGGGGTAGACGTTTCCGCCATCGTACAACATGCGCAAACCCTGCTGGGGGATGGTCCTGTAACCCAACTGCTTGCTGACTGCTACAAACCCGGCGAAACCTTCGGTACCGCCTTTCGCCGCTTCTTTGCCCACGCCTTTGCCGATAGCGGTGTGATCCTTGTCGACGGCTCCGATCCTGAGTTGGACCAGATCGCCGCTCCCCTTTATAAGCAAGTCATCGCTCGTGCAACTGAGCTCAACCATTTGTTACTTGGTCGCGACCAGGAGCTTCGTGCCGCACAGTACCACCAACAGGTACACATCACCCCGTCCACCACCCCGCTATTTGTACTGCGTGAAGGAGCTCGGGTTCCGCTTCACCTGGGGCGAGAGACGAAGGTATTTTTGATCGGTAAGGAACGGGTGCTAGACAGTGACTTGCTCGAGCTTACCGCCAGCGCACCCGACTCTTTCAGCCCAAACGTGTTACTTCGTCCAGTGGTTCAGGATTACCTGCTTCCGACGCTGGCCTATATCGGAGGAGCGGCGGAAGTCGCCTATTTCGCCCAAGCGGCGGTGCTCTACCAGGCACTCAGTGCGCGTACCACTCCGATCGTACCGCGCTTCTCCGCCACCTTGATCGAGCCAAGAGCTAAAACGCTGCTTGAAAAGTATCAGCTGAACTTTCCTGATTTGTTCTCCGGGCAAGAGGCACTGCGGGAGCGCATCGGGTGGCATTGGTTCGGCCACAATTTGCAGAGCTCGTTTGACCGTGCGCAAGCAGCGGTTTCCAGTGCCATGGCTGAGCTGAGCCAAGCTTTGGGCCGCCTTGATAAGACTTTGGTTGAATCAGCCGAGCATGCCGAATCGAAGATGCTTTACCAGCTCACGAGTCTGCGCTCCCGGGCGGTGCGGGCGGAGTTGCGACAAAGCGAAGTGGCCGAACGTCACGCACGAGGGTTGACGAACTCACTATATCCGAACAAAACCTTACAGGAACGCGAAGTCTCCGCCATCTACTTTCTCGCCAAATACGGTTTAGAGCTACTGCCCCAGCTGCTGGGAGTGATCCACTCCGACTGCGTTGACCACCAGTTGATCACCCTGTGACGCATGGTCCGACGATAAATCGTGTTTACGATGGATGCATGTTTCCCTCATTCGAGCTTTGGTCTCTAGCGACAGTTGCCGGCTGTTGCTGGGTGAGGCAGTGGATTGCCCCGAATCCCCAGATCAGGTCCCCGCAGTAGATACCAATGACGTCACGATCGGGAAAAATATCGGCCAAAATATCCAAGGCCAGGCGATCATTGGTATCGTTGAACACGGGTACGAGCACGCAGCCGTTGGCTATATAGAAATTCGCGTAGCTTGCAGGTAATCTCCGCCCTTCGAAATACACCGGTGCTGGCATGGGAAGGTCGATGGTAGCCAAGGGTTTGCCCTCTTCGGTAGTGGCATCGCGCAGCCGACGGATATTATTACGGAGGGCCTGGTAGTTGGGGCTATGAGGATCAGCCTCGACACAGCTTACTACGGTATCCGGGGAGACGAACCGGGTGATATCGTCGACGTGACCATGAGTGTCGTCGCCCGTGATACCTGATCCCAGCCAGATGATATGGCCGGCTCCCAAATACTGGGCGAAAACTTTTTGGTAGTCGCGCCGCTTCATCTGAGGATTCCTGGCTTGCACACGGCTCAGTAGGCACTCCTCGGTGGTGATCAGAGTACCGCGGCCGTTCACCTCGATCGATCCTCCTTCGAGCACTACCCGGCGCTTACCGCAGTGGGGTTGGATTTCTTCGCTGGTCGCAGCTTGCACCATCAAGCCGCCTAGCTTTTCATCATGTCGCCAATTAGGATATTTCGCCCAAGCGTTAAAGCGCCAAGTGAGTCCATACAGCCGGGAGGCCGGGGGCAGTTTAGAATGCGGCACTCGATCTTGGGCGATGGGGGTCTCGGGTCGCGAGAAGACGAATAAGCAGCCGGAATCGCGGGTCCAGACGCGATCCGTCTTCCAGCGGTGGAAGGTGATGTTCGCGTTCCAGGCGTGGGCGCGTTGCAAAATGCTGGCGGCCAGCTTTTCGACTGCGGCGTTGTTGACGATTATCTCCACGCGCTCGTGGCGACTTAAGTAGCGGACAATTTCGGCATAAACCCAGGGAATCGGCTCAAACTTCCCCGGCCAATCGAGCCGGTAGTGCGGCCAGGCCAGCCAGGTAGCCGCGTGGCGCTCCCATTCGGCCGGCATGCGAAGCCGAAGCTGCTGAAGCGATGTGTCTAGCTGGGGCGCGGTCTTCACAGTGGGCATGAACTCAGTCGATGAAGCGGCTGGTAATCGAAGCATAGCTGTCGATGCGGCGATCACGTAGGAAAGGCCAGTTACGGCGGGTATCCTCAAGCAGACGCAAATCGACCTCGCCGAGCAGATTCTCTTGTTGTTGAGTTGAAGCTTGCACCACCACCCGTCCGAAAGGATCAGCCAGGAACGATCCTCCCCAGAACTCGAGACCTTTTCCTTCCGCCTTATTTCCCCGAACATCTCCAACTTCGAAGCCCACGCGATTGACTACCGCGACATAGACTCCATTGGCGATGGCGTGCGCGCGCTG
>JAFAPG010000794.1 GCA_019247235.1 Acidobacteriota bacterium | reverse complement strand
TGGAAAGTAAGGGGAGGGAATTTCACGGTATTCTGAAGTCGGGCCGCACGCACATGCAAGACGCCGTTCCCATGCGTCTGGGCCAGGAATTTAGCGCCTATGCAGGTGCGATTCGCCGAGCCGAGAACTCAACTCGCGCAAGCGCCAACTTGCTGCGCGAACTGGGGCTTGGAGGCTCGGCTGTCGGCACCGGCATCAACACCCATCCTGACTACCGGGAGAAGGCCGTCCGCTATATCGCCGAAATCTCTGGTCAGGAAGTGAGCGCCGCTGACGACATGCGTTATGCCATGGAATCCAATCTGGCGATGGCTGGAGTGTCTTCGGCGCTGCGCAATCTCGGGCTCGAGGTGATTCGCATCGCCAACGATTTGCGCCTACTCTCCTCCGGCCCTAACACCGGTTTGGCGGAGATCAATTTGCCCGCTCTGCAGCCGGGCTCCTCCATCATGCCGGGAAAAATTAACCCCGTCATTCCTGAACTCGCCGCAATGGTCGCTTTCCAGGTGGTGGGAAACGATGTTGCCGTCGCCATGGCGGTGCAGGCCGGACAACTCGAACTTAACGTAATGATGCCTACCATGGCCTACAGCGTGCTTCAGTCGATCACGATCCTGAGCAACATGCTGCGTCAGTTACAGGAAAAGTGCATTGACGGGATCACGGCCAATGAGCAACGCTGCCATTTCTACCTTGAAGCCAGCGTATCTCTGGCGACCGCGCTCAATCCATATATCGGGTACGCCAAAGCGGCCGAGATTGCGAAAGAGGCGGTCGCAACCGGTCGTTCTATCATCGAAGTGGCGCGTCAAAAAAAGCTTCTCAGTGAGCAGCAGATTAACGAAATTCTCGATCCCGTCGCTATGACTGAGCCCCGACCGCCTCGGCTTTAGCAACCGCTGACTGCATCACTCCCCCTGTTGCCGGGGAACAACAGGGGGAACTGATTCCGGTGAGATGTCTCGGTTGCTCACGCGGTATCTGCTGGTTACATACGGCCGCTCACGCTTTGAAGTTCCAGTGGATGTAAATCCAGGAAACTCTATTGCGCCCGAGTTTTAAGCTCAGGATAGTCATAGACGCCCCGGCCGGTTTTCCGCCCCAAGCGTCCAGCTTTCACGTACTGCACCAGCAATGGCGCAGGACGGTACTTCTCGCCGAGAGTTTTGTGAAGGTATTCAAGGATATGAAGGCGGGTATCGAGTCCGACAAGATCGACCAGCTCAAACGGGCCCATGGGATGATTCAAACCTAGTTTTAAAGCCTTATCAATATCACCAGGGGTGGCGATTCCCTCCTGCACCATATAGAAGGCTTCGTTGCCAATCATGGCATTGATGCGGCTGGTGACGAATCCCGGAGATTCTTTAATCACCACCACTTCTTTGCCCATGCGCTCGCCGACCGCTGAAACTGCGGAGAGGGTGTCTCTATCGGTTTCAAGAGCGCAGACCACTTCAAGCAGCTTCATCTTATGCACGGGATTAAAGAAGTGCATGCCGACACATTGCTTCGCCCGGTAAGTGACGCTAGCAATTTCGGTAACGCTCAACGAGGAGGTGTTTGAGGCCAGAATGGTGGCCGGTCGACAAACTTTGTCGAGCAGAGTAAAAATCTCGATTTTCGATTCTATCTCCTCGGGAACCGCCTCGATCACCAGGTCGGCCTGGCGGGCCGCCTCTTCAACGCTGTCAACGTAATTCA
Organism: Acidobacteriota bacterium; assembly: GCA_019247235.1. Taxonomy (GTDB): domain Bacteria; phylum Acidobacteriota; class Terriglobia; order Terriglobales; family Acidobacteriaceae; genus Gp1-AA145. The sequence continues at coordinate 1,677 of JAFAPG010000794.1, read as the reverse complement.
GGCGGGCGAGGGCCGCGCTGGCATCGACCGGAGCAACTTTCCCAAGCTGAACAGCTTTATCGATATTGGTGCGAATCTCCTCCTCCGACCTGCGCAAGCTGGTCGGAACAATATCTTCGAGCACCGTACGATACCCACCGAGGGCGGCAACATGGGCAATTCCCCGGCCCATCGTTCCCGCGCCAATCACCGCTATGGTCTTGATCTCCGACATTATTTTTCGAGCTGCTGCAGCAGTTCTTCCAGACGGGTACCCGCCGCCCGCAGGCTTTCGGCCAGCCGCTTACGCTCTTCAGCATCCATTCCGTACAAGGAAGCTTGGATACGGCGCAGGGTAGTGGTTATGTCATCGACGTAGTTAATGAGACGAATCAGTTCTCCGGTAGCTGCCATGACCAAACACTTCCTCGTTTCCTAGATTTTTCAACCTGCAAGTTCTTTATTTTCAACCTCCGACACGATTTAGTAAAGGCTCCTACCATGGCATAAACCAAAGCGCGGCGCCTCCATTCATACTTTTAATGATTTCTTATAGCCGCAGATAATCTAATAGCTAAATGAATGACATTACCCGCAAGCCATACATTTTTGCCAGCGATTTTGACCAAACCCTCACATTTAACGATTCAGGCTACGTTTTGGCCGAGCTATTGGGCATGTCTACGGCTGAATTTGAGCGCAAAGCGACTGGCATGGCCCGGCTCAATCTGGTGCAGCAAGGCGCGGAACTGGCCTATTTGCTGCTGCACGATCCGGAATTTAAGTCCGTCCGCAAAGAGCACCTCTACGAAGTAGGCAAACGAGTTCGTTTGAAAGAGAACATCGCCTTGCTTTATCAGATTCTAGATAGCGGGATTCCGGAGTATCACTTCGATTTTTATGTTCTTTCGGCGGCACCGCTAGAAGTCATTCAATCGGCTCTTGAAGGTATCGTTCCCAAGGAGCACATCTTTGGGACAGAGTTCCTCTACAACGATTCCGGCCAGATCGAAACCATCCGACGTGCCACCGCGGGTTATGGGAAGGTGTTCATTCTCGATCAACTGCAGAGCCGTGCCCAGATCGGGCCCGACCACATCGTCTACACTGGGGATGGCAGCTCTGACGTTCACGTTATGTTGCACACCAACGTGCGCGACGGATACACCATTGCCGTATCAGAAGCCAAGCACGTTTCCCAGGTAGCAAAGCGCACGGTGTTAAGCACCAACGCCCTTGCCGTTCTGGCACCTATTCTTGAGGATATCGCCGGTTGGGGCAGGCTTCGCATTCGCGAGTTCTTTGAATCGTACGGCATTATGATCCAGGAGTGGGATCGCGTACGCACCGACTGGCTCACGCTTCGGGCCAGCTCCTTCGAAGCCAGCGAAGCCGCCGGCGCAAAGTAGCCAGCCAAGGGAAAGGCTTGGGTTGCGAAGATCTTTCCCTCAAAATCCGCAGCTCCGAGCGAACCTCTCTTACATCAGTAATCTCTCGAAATACGGCGCGGCGGGTTCGGCATAGCTGGAACTCTGCCAGAATGCCGACCGCTTCTACTTGGTGGGTTCGATGGCAGGAGCGCTAGTGCCCAACGGAATCCCTAGTGTGCCCGCGCGCCCGGAGCCACGATCGTAAATACCCGTGCGTAGGTAGAAGTCTTGCTGGGGAACGTCGATTTCTTGACGTAGTGCGACTCCC
>JAFAPG010000790.1 GCA_019247235.1 Acidobacteriota bacterium | reverse complement strand
TTCGGCTTTGTCGACGTTCCCGGCCATGAGCGCTTTGTTCGCAACATGCTGGCTGGGGTCAGTGGAATTGATCTGCCGATTCTTGTCATCGCCGCCGATGAGGGGATCAAGCCGCAGACTCGGGAGCACTTCGACATCTGTCGGCTGCTCTCGCTGAAGCGGGGCATCACGGTACTCACCAAGGTAGATCTGGTCGACGAAGAGACCCTTGAAGTGGTGCAGCTCGAAGTCCAGGATTTTCTCCGCCACTCATTTCTCGAATCCTCGCCTATCCTCCCGGTCAGTTCCTTGACTGGTCAAGGACTCGATGAGCTCAGGCGCCAGCTGATTGACACTGCTCGAAAGGTTCCCGCCAAGGACTCAGGAGCCATCACTCGACTTCCGATTGATCGGGTCTTCACTATGAAGGGCTTTGGCACGGTGGTCACGGGAACGCTGGTGGCCGGGACCATCGAAAAAGACCAGGAGCTCGAGTTTTTTCCCTCGGCCCGCAGGGTTCGTACCCGTGGAGTTGAGGTGCATGGAAGCGCGGCGAACGGTGCGGTCGCCGGGGAGCGCACGGCCGTCAACTTGGCCGGAGTAAATAAGCAGGACCTCGAGCGAGGCATGATGCTTACCACTCCTGGCGTCCTCGAGGGCTCCTCAAGGCTCGACGTGCGGCTTTCGCTGCTCGGCTCGGCGCGAGCGATCAAAACCGGGTCGCGCGTACACCTGCACGCCTTTTCCGCGGAGACAATCGCCACCGTCACCTTACTCGAAGGAAAGCGGCTAGAGCCGGGTGCCGAGGCTTTTGCCCAGCTGCGCACCCAGCACCCACAACTGCTTTTGCCGGGTGATCGTTTTATCATCCGTCAGTTTTCTCCCGTGGTCACGATCGGCGGGGGTATGGTGCTCGATGCCATGCCAGTTCTAAAAATGGCTTCTGAAGCTCGGCTGAATTTCTTAAAAGCGCAGAGCGCGCCCGAAACTGAATCGGCCTTGCTCAGCCGAATTGAGAGACGAGGGCCGCGCGGGGCTACGCGCGATCAACTGATCGCCGAAAGCGGGCAGCCTGCCGAGCGAGTCGAGCGCGCGCTCGGCACCCTCTTGGCAAAGCGGGCGATCGCGCGCCACGGCGATCTTGTAATCGAGCGCGCCCGCCTGGAGCAATCCCTCGAACAGCTCGATCGCTTGCTCGCTGATTTTCATCGGCAAAATCCTCTCGTCCCGGGTCTCTCGAAAGAGTCTTTGCGGGAGCAGATGCGGATCGCGCCCGCTGCGCTGGAGGCGGCGCTTTCTATCGGTCTCGGTGGCGCACGGCTGGATGTGAAGGGCGATCTGGTCTGGCGCCGGGGTGCCGGTGTGGTAATGAAGGATGAGGAAGCGCAGTCGCGGAAAGTGATTGAAGAGGCATTTCTGGCCGCGGGCCTGAAGGTTCCTGCGCTCGCCGAGGTCCTCGGGGAGTTAAAGATCGACAAGCTCAGAGCTCAGAAGATCGTCACCCTCCTGTTGCGCGAGAAGGTGCTTATCAAGGTTTCCGACGACCTGGTGTTTCATCGCCACGCGCTCGATGGTTTGCGAAGCCGCTTGGCTGATCTCAGGGGGCGATCGCCAAAGATCGATGTGGCCGGCTTCAAAACCTTGGCCGGAGTCAGCCGCAAGTATGCAATTCCACTGCTTGAATACCTTGACCGTGAGCTGGTCACCAGGCGGGTTGGCGATGAACGTATGATCCTGTGATGGTCGTATCGCATCGTCGTTCGTCGATCTTCGTTCGTCGATCGTCCTTCGTCGATCGTCGCCCAGGTCTCGTGACCCAGAACTCTGATTGCTCGGCCCGAGCAGCTTCCGTCTGATTTGTAGCTTCCCGTCGGAATCGCGGTCGGCTATATTTCCTAGTGGCACTCGGTCGACCGAGAATGGCGCGCCATCCAGGTTCATGGCTTTACCCGACAGCTTCGCGCAAAACCTGAAGCAACAGGCAGACATCGTTCGCATTGTCGGCGAGTACGTGGCGCTTAAAAAGGCGGGAGCGCAGAACTACAGCGGCCTTTGTCCCTTCCACAAAGAAAAGACTCCGTCCTTCTCTGTTCACTCGAGCAAACAGTTTTATCACTGTTTTGGCTGCGGGGCATCGGGCGATGTATTCAGCTTTGTCGGGAAAATTGAAAATATCACCTTTTCTGAAGCCGTCCGCGAAGTGGCGCAAAAACTTGGCGTCGCTCTGCCCAAAAAGACTTATCACAGCGCGCAAGAGGCCCGCGAAGCCCACCTGCGCGGGGCACTTGCTGAAATTCACGAGCGCGCCGCGCAGTTGTTTCGTGATTATTTAGCCCGCCCCGAGGCTGCACGAGCGCGGGAATACCTGGCCAGCCGAGGCCTCAAGAGCGAAACCATCCAAGAGTTTTCGATTGGCTATGCTCCGGAGTCGGGATCGTGGCTCCGGGAAGAGCTCAAGGGAGAGTTTCGCGAGGAATGGCTGCGCGAGAGCGGCTTGTTTTCCTGGAAGCAGGAGAAAGACGAAGTGCTTGGTCGTGAGCGAGGCACTCGGGCGACGAGTTCTTCCTCTCGAGCGGCATCCTCGGGCTCGAGCTCGGCCGAGCGTCCCCATTCGAGAACGCCAGGCTTTGACGAGGAGAGGACTCTGGAATCCTCGGTTCCGCTCTCCGCCCTGTACTCGCGATTTCGTAATCGCATCATGTTCCCCATCACCAATGAAGCTGGGCGGGTGATTGCTTTTACCGGGCGCACTCTGTCAACCGACGAAAAGGCGGGACCCAAGTATCTAAACTCTCCAGAGACCGCCATTTATTCGAAATCGCGTGTGCTATTCAATTTGCACCGCGCCAAAGAAGCCATTCGCGCGCTGAACTACAGCATCCTGGTCGAAGGGCAGATGGATTGTATTTCGGTTTATGCCGCCGGATTTCGTAATGTGATCGCGAGCTCGGGAACAGCCTTCACCGGCGCACAAGCCGGGCTGCTTGGTCGATTCGCCAAACAGGTGGTCGTCAACTTTGATCCCGACACCGCCGGAGCGAAAGCGACCGAGCGCACCCTTGGCTTGCTGGTGGAAGAAGGTTTTGAGATTCGCGTGCTTACGCTCGAAGCTGGTTTTGATCCCGACTTGTTCATCCGTCGGCAGGGTAGGCAGGCCTACGCCGAGGCGCTCAAGCGTTCGCAGAAGTATTTTGATTATTTAATCGAGCGCGCGCGACAAGAGTTTCGCGTGCGCAGCGCCGAAGGCAAGCAGAAGGCCTTGAACTACCTTTTGCCCCATATCCAGCGAGTTCCCAGCCGCATCGTCCGCGACGGTCTGGCGGAAGAAATGGCCCAGAAACTGGATATCGATTCCGCGGTGTTGCGCCAGGAATTGAAACATGCGGCCACCAGCCGCGAAACCGCGGCCATTAAGAGTGTGCCTGAAGCCCAAGTGACCGAGGCGGAAAAGATCCTGATTTCCGCTCTGGCGGGTGGCGACGATCGAAAACCGAGTCGCGTCTCCGGCCCATCCGGTTCCGATGAGGCCTTTGATCCGGCGCGGCAAGCTCGCTACGTTCTTTCCAGGGAACGCCTGCATGCGGGTCTGGGGACGGAATCGTTGATCGAAGCCTTGCTCCATTGCTCAGAGCCCGTTGAACCCATGCAGTTGCCGGTCTCAGATAGCGAACGCCGCCTGTTGGCAGCGATTTTGATGAAACAAGACGAAGAATTAAGCGCCGAGAAGATAGAGGCTGCGGTCCGTGCCCTGGTGCGAGTTCAAGTGCGTCGGCGTCTTGAGCACATCCAGAAGCAGCTTGAGACCTCCTCCGATCCTGTGCTAGTGAAAGCATTGGTAGAAAAGAAGGTGCGCCTCAAACGCGCCCTTATGGATCGAAGCGCGAGCTGGGAGGAAGTTACCGGCGTCTTTGCCGAATGAGCCCTACTTAAGATAGCGGCCTAGAAGCTCGGGCTTGAAATTCGAGACATTTCTCGTGTTCCTCGAAGATAACTTGACTTCGCTTTCCATTCGCCTAAAATGAGCCCCATGGCAATTACCAGGCGTCAACGGCAGGTATATGACTTCATTGCGGAGTTTGTCGAACGTAACGGATACTCTCCCTCGTTTGAAGAAATCGGGCAAGGCCTGGGGCTAAGCTCACTGGCGACGGTTCACAAACATGTTTCTAACTTAGAGAAAAAGGGGCTGCTGAATCGTGACTACAACCGCAGTCGCTCGATCGATCTCATGCCGCCAAAAGGTCGTCTGAAGCAAGCCATGTCCATCCATACCGGGATGGTATTGCCGCTGATGGGGCGAATAGCCGCCGGACAACCCATTGAGGCCATCGAGCGCCCGGAGACGATTTCTCTGGCCGACTTCGTGCGTTCGAAAGAGGTCTTTGTGCTCGAAGTGCGTGGAGACTCGATGCAGGATGAGCACATCCTGAGCGGCGACTACGTTCTGGTCGAGAAGACCAAGACCGCGCACAACGGGGACATCGTTGTCGGCCTGGTCGAGGGCTCAGACGCTACCTTAAAAAGGTTTTATCGGGAGGGCGATAAGATCCGGCTGCAACCCTCAAACGCGAAAATGAAACCCATCATCGTTCCCGCCTCCAGCGTAGAGATTCAAGGCAAAGTCATCGGAGTGCTGAGAAAGTATTAAGCGAGCTGGCCGCAGTTCTTCGCCGCAATAGAAAACCGCTCGGCGCCGGGGCCGAACGGTTCTTAGCAACCTAGTTTGTCGCCAATTTAGGAGATGTGCTTGTCGAGAGCTTTTTGGATCTGCTCTTTGGGAACATAGCCAACGATCTGTTCTCTTACCTGGCCGCCTTTGAACACCAGCAAGGTGGGAATACCCCGCACCCCGTAGCGCATGGGAGTTGCATTATTCCGATCGACGTCCATCTTGCCGATCTTAACTTTTCCGGCATATTGGCTAGCTAACTCATCCACGATGGGAGCAATCGCACGGCAGGGTCCGCACCAGGCCGCCCAAAAGTCCACCAGCACCGGTGTCTCAGACTTCAATACATCCTGATCGAAGCTTGCATCGGTAAGCTCGATAATTCCGTTACCTGCCATTCTCTCCTCCAACCGCTCAGGCGATGAAATTGTTTGCTTTATACCACCCGTATTGGATGCACCCCTGAGGTTTAGGTCGCAACAAAGGTTCGAAGAACCCTGCCCAGCTTCTCCTGTAGGAAGGTTCCACTCCGGCAAAATGCTGGCCCGTTCTCCGGAGCTTCCGTCTCGGGTCTGGTGTCGCGATTTTTGATCGCCGCAGATCAGCCAGGGTGCTACAAGGAAAAGCGTCCTGAACCTTGCGGCCCAGGACGCCTCGGCAGCCCTCCCCCAGAACTGCCAAACTCTGAGGTGCATAGTAGAAAACTGGCCAACGGCGGTAAATATCACGGAAGTAATACACTTACAGATTCCGCAAGTGTCCAGATGCTAAGCGGAAAGAGCTTGATTTCGCGCCTCGTTTTCTCGCTAGTCGTGCGACCAGCTGAGACCGCCGTCCGCCGTCCTCCATGACTCGCCGTCGGCGCTCCTGACCACACCACTCATGGGATCAGAAAATTCGATATGCGTGATGTCGAAGCTCATGCTGCGGTCGGGAACCGCAGGGGTGAGCTGATGCCAGGTCTCGCCTGAGTCGGCGGAATGATAGAGGGCGCCGGCTTTGCCGCCGATCCAGACGTGCGTCCCAACGGAGGAAAGTGCGGCAAAAGGACCTCCTCTGGCCGAGGGGACCGATTGCCAGGTTTTCCCCTGATCGGAGGAGCGCAACACGGCACCTTCGGCGGACAAGGTCCATTCATAGAGGGGCGCACCCGCGGGCAGGGGAGTGATTTCCCGGCGAAGGCTGGTGGTTACCTTGCCTTGATCGAGCGAAACGCTGCGCGATTCTTTTGCGATCAATGCCGGGCTTGGGGAACTCATTACCTGAACTGGCCCGCCGACCACCTTGTCATCCATGCCATTGACGGGCAAAACGTTACCACGAGCTCTCATTTCTGACTGTTGGAAGCGAGGCTTGATTGCATTTTCTCGAGAAGCCATGTCACCGGCCGGAGGAGCGGGCATGGGTTCGGCCGAGGGAAGCGCCGGGGAGGCCGCGTCGGCTCTAGAGGG
>JAFAPG010000789.1 GCA_019247235.1 Acidobacteriota bacterium | reverse complement strand
TGGCAGGACATCCACTCGAACTTTTAGCCGGCTCTCAGCTTTCGGAATTGAGGCGCAAGGGTAAACGCCGAAAACGTTGGCCACTTGCGGCAAAGATGGCGTTGGCCACGGCCGGAGCAATGGGAGGCAGGCCAGGTTCTCCCATTCCCCCGCAGTCGTCTCCGTTGGGTGCAAGAACAACTTCGATGGGTGGAGCTTCATGGATACGAATCGGGTCATAATCACTGAAATTCGTCTGCTCGACTGCTCCGTTCTTAATGGTAATTTCATTCTTGAGCGCGGCACTGAGGCCATAAATGATCGCGCCTTCGGTTTGCGAGCGCACCGATTCCGAATTCACCACCGTTCCACAATCCACCGCCGCCACAACCCGATCGATCTTGAAATTGCGATTCTCGGTCAGCGAGACTTCCGCCACTTCAGCGAAATAGCTTCCAAAGGAAGCAAAAGCCGCGATTCCGCGTCCCCGCCCCCGAGGGAGCGGCTTGCCCCACCCCGCTTTTTGCGCGGCGATCTCAAGGATCCGAGCTAAGCGCTCCGGATCTACATCGTCATCACCCGCTGGCGTTGTGCTCTTCGGTTTCACCAGCAGGCTTCGGCGAAATTCGACTGGGTCACGTTTGGCCGCCGCCGCGAGCTCGTCGATGAAACTTTCGACCACGAAACCATTAAATGAATTCTCGACCGAACGCCACCAGGCCCGAGGAACGGAGCTTGAGACCGGATTGTATTCCAGCCGCACATGAGGAATGGCGTACGGCATTTGTTGCGCGCCACCGACCTCTTGCTCCTCAGGAGGAGCCTTGGGATCCCAAAAAGCCCGGATTGAGGTCGATGCCATGGCGTGATACCAAGCGACGGGTCGCCGCCGAGCGTCCAGTGCGCCTCTTAAGCGATGACAGGAAGCCGGACGATAGAAGTCATGGGCCATGTCGTCTTCCCGCGTCCATACCAGCTGTACCGGTTTATCGACCGTTTTTGCTATTTGTGCAGCCTCGGCGGGGTAGTCGGCCATATAACGGCGGCCGAACCCGCCGCCCATGAATGTGGTGTGCACGATTACTTTTTCTTGAGGCAGCGACAAAATCTGAGCCACGGTTCTCTGTACCCAGTCGGGGGACTGGGTAGGCGCCCAAACCTCGCATTCTTTATTTCTGCGATGGATGGTGATGTTCATCGGTTCCATGGTGGCGTGGGCCTGGAAAGGCAGCTCATAAAGAGCTTCGATGTGTGTTGCCGCGTGAGCTAACCCCAAGTCCACATCTCCATCATTGCGGATTCGCTTGCCAGATCTGGCAGTAGCCTCGCGCAGGGAATCGCCGAGCGCGTCGCTAGCTTCCGCGCCAGCCGGACCTCGATCCCAGGTGATCTCCAAGGCGCGTCGGCCCTGCATGGCCGCCCAGGTCGAGTCGGCGACCACAACCACTCCGCCAGCGGTAAAGATTCCGGCTCCGAGGGGGGCAATTTCAAAGATATCGCGCACGCCGGAGATAGCTTGCGCCTTTTCAGTCTTAAAATGTGATGGTTTGCCTCCAAATGTTGGACAACGAGCTACGACCGCAAATAGCATCTCGGGCAAGCGAACATCGAGTCCGAACTGCGCTGTGCCGTTGGTCTTTGCCGGCACGTCCACCCGGGGCACGGCACGACCAATCAGGCGAAATGCGCTTTGAGCCTTGAGCGGTACGGTTTTAGGGTCCGGTAAAGGAAGCCGGGAGGCGGCATCGACCAGTTCTGCGTAGCTGGCGCGCCGAGAGGGCGTACGCTTGTCAAACACCGCGCCGTGTTTCGCCATGCAGTTGCTTCGCGCCACCTTCCACCGCGCAGCTGCGGCGGTGATCATCAGCTCGCGAACCGTTGCGCCTGCACGCCTTAAGGGCATGAAGTTTTCCATGGTGCTGCCGCTCCCGCCGGTGCCCAAGTGAGAATAAATGTCGGGACGAGTTTCGGCCTGTTCTACCTTGATCGAGGAGAGATCGACTTCTAGTTCTTCTGCCAGCGGAATTGCCAGCCCGGTGCGAATGCCCTGACCCATCTCCGATTTTGCGACGATAAGAGAAATTTCTCCGCCTGGCTTAACATGTACCCAAGCCTCAAACGGATTGGCGCCGGGCTGATTCTTTTCCGGGGAGCTCTCCTGGGCAATCAGGATGGTTGCGGGCAGCTCGACGGCGATCAGGATGCCCGTACCGGCAAGCGTACCTCTGGTGATGAAAGTTCGCCGGCTGACAGACACAGTCATGCTCCTTTGGCCGCGCGATGAATGGCGCGGCGAATACGCTGATAGACACCGCAACGGCAGAGATTGCCCGCCATGGCTTGATCGATCTCGTCGTCGGTGGGATGGGGGAGCTTAGCGAGCAGACCTGCGGCCTGCATGATCTGGCCAGGCTGACAATATCCACACTGCGGCACCTGTTCGGCAATCCATGCCCGCTGGAGGGGATGGGAGTTGTCGGCCGATAATCCTTCAATGGTAGTGATATGACGATTTCCTACCCTGGAAACCGCCGTCTGACAAGAGCGGACCGGCTCTCCATCAAGGTGTACGGTACAGGCACCGCAGGCTCCTATACCGCAACCATATTTTGTCCCCGTAAGATTGAGCCCGTCTCTGAGAACCCAGAGCAGGGGTGTTTCGGGAGCGCTTTCAACTTCGTGCGATTCACGATTGATGAGCAGACGAATTAGGGACATTCGGTCTCCAGCAGCTGGTGCCGAGGAGCCTAAATCAATCATTCATCCTGGTGCAAATCAGATCGGAAGGAGCTAATTTGAGCCGCAATTGCTCATCCCACCAGTTGCCGAAACACCGCATGCCGCAGTCTTCCACTTTGGGTGCGTTCGACGAATTCGAGTTCGCAGCGCCGTTCTGGCTTTAACCACACACATTCTTTCATTTTCGCCGCGGTCAGCCCATGACCGGACCGGTCCCTCTCGGGGAGGATGATAAAGGGACACTCGGCCGTGACCAGGGGACGCAGCGCCTGAAAGACCTGCTCGCGCAAAGAGGGCATGAAGCCGGCGGCTACCCGTTTGACATAATGGAGATCCTGACCCCGATATTCGCCCACCACGAGCGACGAAAAATTGCGGCCGCTCTGAACGTAGCCGCCAATGACAAATTCCGCCTCCCGGTTGAAGCGGTGTTTTTGCCAGGCGTCGGACTGTCGGCCAGGGATGTAGATCGATCCAGAGCGCTTTGCAACCACCCCCTCCAAGCCTAGGCGCTTTACCTCATGAACCAGAGGACCGAGCGCAGCGCGAAAAATGGGGTTCAATCGCAGAGGATCAGAAAAATGTGACCCGATTTCCTCAAGGATTTGCCTGCGTTCATCTAGTTGTAGAGTCAGCATGTCACGTTCATTGCGGTGAAGGACATCAAAGATGTAGTAGACAATAGGGCGCTTGCTGGATCGACGATTTTGTAGCTGTTGGAAGCGGGCGCGGCCCCGCTCGTCGAGAGAAACGATTTCACCATCCAAAACTAGATTGCCCTGGTGTAGATTCTTCAAAGCAAAGGTGATGTGGCGGAATTCTGAACTGTAGTCATGGCCTGACATGGAGTAGAGGATCGCCGAGTTGCCGTCGACCAGACCAATTGCGCGATAGCCGTCCTGCTTGATCTCATAGATCCAATCTTCGCCCTCGGGCAGTTTGGCTACCCGTTTACATTCCATGGGTTCAATGAAGCGAGGCCGAGGCTTATGACTCAGCGGGGCGCGCTGTACACGGGGAAAACTCCGCTCTTGTAGATGCGGCGACTCGGAGCCAGGGCATGGTCTGCTCAAAGCCCTCCTAATACCAAGATATGGGGGAGAACGTCCTCTAGAAATCAGAACCCCCATCCAAGCTTAACAAGCAAAAGGCCCGGCAGGTTTGCCGGGCCTGATTTGCTCCTACCCGAGACTATTTGGTTTCGCTGCTTGGTGAAGCCGTAAACTCCTTCGGTTTTGCGATTGGCCGTGCCGTGCGGCTGACCAATGTCGGAGCACCGGCGGCGGCGCCATAACGTTCCATCAGCATCGGAACCATGGCTCCTTCGGCCTCTTTCACGAAGGTGAGCTGGCCTTCAGGGTTGAGATCGACGCGAATGAAGTCGCCAAGGCGGATTTGCCCGGTAGCGACCAGGTTGGCCAAAGGAAAGACCAGGTGGCGTTCGATGGCCCGTTTCAAATGACGAGCCCCATAGCGCGGATCGGTTCCTTCGTGCAGCAGGAAGTTCTTAACTTTGGAGGTGCAGGAGAAGACAAATTGGTTCGCCGCTGAGGCCATCAGCACGCGCTGCTGCACCATACCAAGCTCGATCTCAAGTATCTGTTGCAGATGCTCGGAACGTAAGGTTTTGAACACCACGACCTTATCGATGCGGTTCATGAATTCGGGCGTAAACTTCCGCCGCGCCGCCTCGGTTGCCGTGCGTTCAATCTTGTTGTCCAGGTTCCTATCAATCAGGCTCGCCTTTGGAGCAAAACCAAAGCCACCCTCGACGAGGTTGCTCATCTCGCCTGCCCCCAGGTTTGAGGTCATGATGATGATGCACTGCGAGAGATCCACACGGCGGTTGTCGCCGAGTGTGAGCGTAGCCTTGTCGAGGATTCCCAGCAAAAGCTGCCAGAGGGCGTCCGAAGCCTTCTCGATCTCATCGAACAACAATATAGAAAGTTTGAGCTTGTCCGTATGCCACTGATTGAGGGCCTCTTGCGTCAGCAAGGGGTGGGTCTCGCGATGACCCAGATAACCCGGAGGCGAGCCGATCAGCTTGGCAATCTCGTGCGAGTGCTGGAACTCGGCACAATCAATCTTGATGCAGGCCCGGGCGTCGCCGAAAAGGCACTCGGCGAGCGCTTCGACAACCCGAGTCTTGCCCGATCCCGTAGGACCCAAAAATAGCAGGTTCCCGACCGGACGGCCGGGAGGATTGAGACCGGCCAGAAACATTTGGTAGATTTCAACAACTTTTTCTACGGCTGCATCCTGACCGACAATCTTGCGTCGGAGGCCGACTTCGAAGTCCTGCGCATCTCCACTTCGGCGATTGGGATCAAGAACCGTGCTAGCTATGGTCTTCATAACGGGGGCGCCTACTACTGCTTCTCCTTCTTGGCCTCGGACTGCGGCTGCCATTTTTTCAGGAAATGACAAATTTTGTCATCTTTAAAAACTCTTCTCGCTACCGGACTACAGCAAGCGCCTAGCCAATCTGTGTGACACCCGTAAATCAACTTTCTACAGGGCTTAGATGCAGCAGCAGCCTGCCAGGAGTCACTTACATTCACAAGTGAGATCGTGTAAAGGGAAATATTTTGCGCAGGGCACTGCGAAGCAGCAAGAGATCAGAGCAGATTGCGCCTGCGGGTGATGGCTCTGTGAAAACCGGAATGGGAATATCGCCCCCCTGCTCGGGCGCGCCCTAAAAGACCAGAGAGAACCGGCAATTTCCCGATCCTTCGCTGGCCCCCCGTAACTGGCAAGCAGAATTTCACGTGAGTAGCATCGGAAAAAACGATGTCACTGGAGAAAAACTTGCGTCAGTACGGAACAAAACTGCTTTTGGCTTCGGCTGCAATGGGCTTGGCCGTTTGCTTTTTCGAACTTCGCTCTCTTGGAGCCGCCGATCAGCCAGGCGATGCCCGAATGGTGGAAGCCAAGGCCACAACCGGTACATCTTCGCAGCTATCTCTAAGAACACCGACGCCGGGGACGGCCATCTACGAAACCCGTCGCGGAGATACAGTCATTTCTGTAGCCCGGCACTACTTGGCGCAGACCTCGTATCTGACTTCGAGCCAGCTGGCCCAGGCCATCCGCGAAAGCAACCGCAACTTGGACGGAACGTTCTTGAAACCAGGGCAGCAATTGAGTATTCCGGGAATTATCGCGACCCCGATCCTGGAGAAGGCCATTTCCGTTCCCAAGGATTTTGAGGTACGCGCGATTTACTTGACCGGATTGATGGCGGGCAGCGATCGCGGGGTGAAAATTGTGCGTCGATGGCGGGAGGCTGGCGGTAACGCCGTGGTTTTCGATATTAAAGATAGCGATGGAACCGTTAATATTCCTTTCGAGCACCCCCTCCTCGGCAGCCATAAGGTTTACATCCACGATCTCGCAAAATACACCCGGTTTCTGAATTCCCAAGGTCTGCATGCGATTGCCAGAATAGCGATGTTCCGTGATCAGCGTCTGGTCCTCGCACATCCAGAACTCGCCGTACGATCGAAAAAATCAGGTCAACCTTGGCGAGAGAACGGGAAACTAGTTTGGACCGATCCCTCACGCATCGAGGTACAGGAGTACGACATAGCTTTGGCGCAGGCTGCCGCTGCCATGGGGGTCGATGAAATTCAGTTCGACTATGTTCGTTTCCCGGCCGAGGGCGAGCAGACCGATGCCGCATTCTCCTTCCAAAAGACCCATTCCGACTGGCAGCGCTCGGATGTGATCGCCGACTTCCTCCGTCGCGCTTATACCGCCCTACATCCGAAAGGGGTACTGTTGTCGCTTGACGTTTTTGGGGTCATGGCATGGCAACGACCCGTGGACCTGGCGCATACCGGTCAGGATATCGTTCGCATGGCGAAGTATTGCGACGTGCTCTCGCCCATGATCTACCCCTCCCATTTCTTTGGCATGGATGGATATGCAAAACCTGGGGACGCGCCCGAACACTTTATTGGCGAGTCCATGGATCGATTCGTGCAGATTACCGCCGGAAGCGGCGTGGTCATCCGTCCCTGGCTGCAGGCCTTCGCTTGGCGCACCAAGACGTACTCACCTAAATACATCGAAGTGCAGGTTTTAACGGCTAAGAACAAAGGGGGAATCGGGTTCCTGTTCTGGAACGCGAATAACGACTACACGAAGCCGTATGCGGCCATGCCTGAAATGAAGGCCTCGAAGGGGCAATACTTCCGCGGAGACGAGATCAGTACCCTCCGTGCCAGCCTGGGCACGCCACCGACGGATGGTGCTCGGTAGATTACATCCTTGGTCTTCGGGAGCTGGCGATCAGTTGGCTCGGGCGGCTGGCGCTTAACTTCGGATAGTGAGAATTTTGTCGAGAAGCCTCTTCGCCTTCTCGCTCTCATTTCACATTTGCCGCGGGCCGGCCACTGACTGGGACACTCGCCGCAGTATGGGCAACGAAGATGTGACTCCTACCCTATCCCTGCCGCGATTTGGGTTTTCGCTTCGTAGAGTCTCGAGGCTCTGCCCGCGAGCGAGCTCACCCACCGAGATTCGTTCGTGCTAGGATCGGGTAAATTGCGGGCAAGTCCTTTATGGCCTCCCGAAGCTTCATTGCATTTCTCGCTCAAGTTTTCCTCTTTCTTTCTATCTCAATCCATGCCGCGGGCCAGCAGTGGTTGCGCGTAAGTTCAGCTCATTTCTCAGTCCTTACCGACAGTGGCCGTGCCAAAGGTCACGACCTGGTCGCCCGCTTCGAGCAAATGCGAGCGGTTTTTGCACAATTGTTGGTGCGAAACAAAGTGCGGATGGCTCAGCCGCTCGAAATTATTGCTGTTTCAACTCCAGCCGCTTACGCGTTGCTGACACCCCAGAACAGTCCGCCGGACGTGCCTGGACTGTTTCTGATTGGCGAAGAGCGGGTCTACATTGTCCTGAACGCCGCCGATCCTGATTGCTGGCGTGCCGTCGAACATTCTTTTGCCCTATATCTGCTGAACTACAACTACCCACCTACACCCAAATGGTTCGACCAGGGCTTCGCCGAGTATTTCGCATCCTTGCGGTTCACGCCTACCGAAGCAGAATTGGGCGGCGAACCTGAGTTTTCAACCAGCAGCCAGACCTTTGACTCTGGCCAGCGATTGGAAATGGCGACGCGTCGATCGGTGCTTCAGGTGCTCGCGAGTTCGGCCTGGCTGCCATTGGCGCAAATACTCGGCGTGAAGCCGGGGAGCGGTGAGGGCCGCAAGCAGTATTATCCCCGGTTCGATGCTCAGTCCTGGCTGCTAGTGCATTACTTGATGCACCATGACAAGCTATCCCAGGCCGGAGCTTATTTCGAGTTGGTGGAAAATCAGAAAGTTTCGCCCTCAGAGGCTGTCCAGCGTGCCTTTGGCATGTCCCTCGAGCAACTGGAGCAGGCCCTAAAAGATGAATTCCACAGCTTTGAATCTGCGGCCGCTGTTCGAGCCGGCATTCAAGCTCGGGGTGGGAACCCATCAAGCTTGGATCAAATGCCGCTTTCCCTTTCGGCTAATGATGTAGCCGAAAGCGTCAAGGAAGTTCCCGCCTGGGAGGCCCAGGCGCTGGTTGATGAAGTCGAAGTACGCATTTCGGAACGCCGGGAAGCTGCCATGGATCAGCTGCGAAAGTTGGCGGCCGAGCCACGCACGGAGACCGTGGCCACGCATCGGGCTCTGGCCTGGGGCTATCTCGAAAAAGCTGATCTCAGCAATGCCTTTCAGGAGTTAAATGCCGCAGTCCAAATGAATTCTTCCGACACTTGGGCACGCATGGACCTGGCCCTTGCCAGTTACCACTCGGGCCAAAAGGGAGCTCGCGTGCAAGGTCTGGCGAACATGATGGAAAGTCTCCACATTGTGATCAGCCAGTACCCGGAATACGCCGATGCCTATAACCTGCTGGCCTGGGCGCGACTCACGGGTGGAGGCGCGAACGCGGCGGTTGATGCAATCCGACAAGCGGTACAACTGAGCCCTCGGCGGGAGGATTATAAACTTCGCTGGGCGGCCGCGGATATGGCGGCTAAGAAGTGGGACGACGCCGTCGGGCTGCTGGAAAATCTCAAGTCCAGTCCAAATCCCGAGATCTCGAGCGCGGCAAACAAAGACTTGCACGATATCCCCTACCTACGTAAGTTCGGTTTGCCACCC
>JAFAPG010000785.1 GCA_019247235.1 Acidobacteriota bacterium | reverse complement strand
AGGGTTGTCGAATATCGACGGCAACATGGTTGCCTATGAACACTGGGATACCGCGCACTTTGCCGAAGAAGACGCTCGCAACCAAGCCAAGGCAGCACGCGACCGTTACAAAGACGCGCTGAGGGAAATCCATTACGGGATCTAACTACTTTCCGGCTTAAAATTCCGGAGCTAACTCCTTTGTTCTGAGCCGCAGCTGCCGTTGTTTGCTGTGGAGTCGCACGATTTGCTCACAGTCGCTTTGGTTGCTTCCCGATTCAATAAAACATTTTTATGCGGAAATGTATTGATATCCAAATCGATGTATGATTCACTATTAGTAGTGAATCAGAGAAGGGCATCCAAACTCGAACGCCTCCTCCGCTCGCTCCCCGACATGACCGATATCCTGCGCGGCTCTCTGCTTCACCGCACCATACGTCATAAGCAAGGTTGCAGTAAATGCGCCGCCGGCGGCGGGCACCCAGTCTGGATTTTGGCCACCGGCTATCCGGGCAAAAAGATTCATCAGCTCACTCTCCGCCTCGACCAAGTCCCAGAGGTGCGTCGCCGCATCGCCAACTATCGCAAGCTGCAAGCTGCCCTGGAAGAAATTTGTGAACTGAACCGGCAACAGTTGCCAGAGGCTCCGGTGCACCACCATGATTGAGGCCCGCCGTGCAGCACAGCTCAGCTTCGGCGACGGCTTTATTCAGGAAGCTGTCGCGGACCTGTGGGAGCCTTGGATGCGGCGAGCCGATCAGGTCTTGCAAGATGACGCCCTGCTGAGCATGATTCAGCAGGAGCTGATGAAACGCTGCAAGAAGAGCAAAACGCGGGGACGCAAGGCCACGCCTGCTGAAGTCATCTTGCGCATGTTAGTACTCAAACATGTGCGCGACTGGAGCTTCGAAACACTCTCCCGGGAAGTACGCGCCAATCTGGTTTATCGCGAATTTACCCGCGTCGGCGCCGACAAGGTGCCGGACGAGAAGACCATGGGAAACCTGGCGCGTCAACTGGGTCCGGAACTTATCCAAAAAATGCATGCGCGCGTGGTGGGCATTGCCATCGAAAATGAAGCCGTCACCGGTCAGAAGATGAGAGTGGATACCACGGTCGTGGAAACCAATATTCACTACCCCACCGACAGCACGTTGCTGGGTGATGGCGTAAGAGTATTGACGCGTCTGATGAAGAGGGTCACGGCGATTGCCGGCCAAGCCGGGACCAAGCTGCGCGACCGAACGCGCGCCGTCAAGTTGCGGGTCCTGGGCATTGCCCGCGCCAGCCGTAATCAGACCAAAGCGGGTCAGGAAAAAATGAAGGCGGCCTATGTCAAACTGCTGGAGGTGACCAGCCGTGTGGTCGGGGATGCCAAGAAGTTCTCACGCGAAATCGCCCAGCGGATCAAAAAAGGCAACCGCAAGATGCTCCACAAAGCGAGGAAACAGTTGGATGAAATGATTCCGCGCGTGCGACAGGTCTTGCGACAAACACGCGAGCGCGTCCTGCGTGGCAATACCAAAGCCCCGGACAAGCTTTTCAGCCTGTTCGAAACCCATACCGAACTGATTCGAAAAGGCAAGACCCAAAGGCCCAACGAATTCGGCCAATTGGTGTTATTGCAAGAGGCCGAGAACCAGATCATTACTGGCTATCAAGTGTGTGACCAACGGCCGGCCGACTCCACCCTATTGATTCCCGCTCTCGACAAGCATATCGAGCTATTTGGTAAGGCTCCCAAACAGATCGCCGCCGATGCCGGATTCTTCTCGGCAGCCAATGAGAGCCAAGCCGAAGACAAGGGCGTACGCCGGGTTTCTATCCCCAGCCGCTCGACCAAGAGCCAGGCACGTAAGGACAAACAAAAGAAACCTTGGTTCAGAGAGCTTCAGAAATGGCGGACCGGATGTGAGGGCCGCATCAGCGTGGTCAAACGGCGGCATGGTATGCAACGTTCCCGCTACAAAGGACCCAACGGGATGAAACGCTGGGTCGGCTTGGCCGTCATTGCCGACAATGTCATTCAGATTGGGACCCACCTAGCCCAGCACGCCGCTTCCAATTAAGTCAAGCCCCTGGGTTCACCTTCCAGGTTAGACTTCATCCCAATTGAATTCCCCCTTTTGCATTCACCCCGCTTATCTCCGTCCTCCCAGATTCGTGTCCCATAATCGCCTTTGGAAACATTCGCGGAATTTTAAGCCGGAAAGTAGCTAGGAACAGCCTTACGATCCGAAACAACCCGTAGTCTGCCTGGACGAGAAGGCGGTCACGCTGCACGCCGATGTGCGGCCGCCATCTGCGGCGGTGCCGGGGCGGGAAGCCAAACGGGATAGCGAATACGAGCGCTGTGGAACAGCCAATGTATTCTGTGCGGTAGAGCCCAAAGCGGGACGTCACTTCACCTTTGCTACGCCCACACGGTCGGGATTTGAATTTGCGCAAGTCGTGGCGGAGTTGGCGATGCAATACCCCGAGGCTGAGACCATACACCTGGTCATGGACAATCTCAGCAGCCATACGTGCAAATCCTTGACCGATCTTTACGATGTGGAGTTCGGAAAGGAGATTTGGGACCGATTCACCGTGCATTACACGCCCACCCACGGGAGTTGGCTCAATCAGGCGGAAATTGAAATCGGCATGTTCTCCAGGCAATGTCTCGGCAAACGGCGCATTCCCGATCTCAAGGTTCTGCGCCGGCACGCGCGAGCGTGGAATCGCCGCGCGAACCGAGCACGAACCAAGATCAACTGGAACTTCGATCGGAAAGCGGCGCGACGCATTTGGATATAACGGGAAACTCTCCACGCGGTCATAGAACTAGCACCAAACGCGTCGTAAAACTTACAGGTGATTGGGCGTTTTAAGTGAGGTGGTAATAGGAGAACTATTTCCCGAAATGTGCAACCAGGTAGTCTACAATCCCGGGTACTTCATCGCTGGTGGCCGCCGCTCCGCGCGCGACCATATTCTCCACCATGGCTTGCCATGCGGCCCGGTCGCGCCGGACTCCCGTAATCGCACCCACGCCGTGACAAGTGGAGCCGCATTTCCGCTGCACCAAAGCTTTGCCCGGACCATCCGGGAGGATAACGAT